>DASYRE010000001.1 GCA_036004685.1 Candidatus Polarisedimenticolia bacterium
ATTTGGCTTTCGGTCTTGTGCACGTCGATCCCGATGTGTTCCATGGCTCGCCTCCCGAGCTGCGGATGGGACCGCAGGAATGTTGAGGGGCTAACTGTGCCACCACATCGATTGGGTGGCGAGCCGCTTCATCCCATCTGACCGCTTGCCGCGTATACCGAGAAGCAACTCCTCCGAGCAAGCCCGAAGCGCCGCGAGGGAAAAGACAAGGGGCGAGAGGCTCCACGACCGCTGCCTCTTGTTTGCGGGTCTTCCTGGCGGGGAGCGGACCCGCAAAAATCGGTGGACGGGAGATCTGAAATGCTATCGCGCTGGAGGAGGTAGATCATGCAGAGATTCCTTGATGGACTGGGTATCAGCCTGTGCGTAATGTGCTATGGCAACGAGCCGGGGACGGGCGACTGTTGGGACGGTGAATTCGACGGGTATTCAAGCTGCGCGGCTTGCTATGGGTCGAATGGCCCCGGGGAACGGGATTGCGCGGTCTGTTTGTTCCCGGAATACAAGAGATACGCGGCGCGAGACGGGCGGGCGCCGTATTTTGGGGTTCGCGGCAGTTTTGTGCTCTCCGGCAGACTGATCGATTCGATTTCACGGAAGGCGGTGTCGAACAAGCGCGTGACGCTGGGGTTTCCCAACGGGATCTGCATTCACGGAAAGAGCGACCGGAATGGCCGATTCGCGATCCGCGTCGATTCGACCGAGGGCGGCAGGGCCGGACGCGTCAATCTGGGAACGCTGCGGCACCACAAGAAGAGGAAGCATTTCTTCATCGGATTTGCCCTCACATCGAAGGCGGGTCGCCGCCAGAGGAGAGAGCCGAGAGTAAAAACCGCAGCTCGGGCCGCCAAATGAACCCGTCCAATCTCCCATCCTGATGCGGGATGCCGCGCGAAGTAGGCCAGTCCCCGCCTGCCCTCTTTGGAGCTGAGGAGTTCAGACTCAAATCTCTCCAAGCGGCCGTCAAGCGCGGTGACACTCCAGGCGCCGCTTCTGTCCGGATTTGAGACATCCTTTCCACGAAAACTCGGATTCCCCGCTTCTTCCGGCCCGGGCCTGGACTCTCGGAGTCGGTTCATCTTGACGTTTGCTGCTTCGGCCTCGATATTCCAAATGGCGTAAAACGCCCAAGATAGCCGTGGGCTTCCCTATGCCGGATCGGAGTTCGCTTCTTGACCGAAGGCCTCGCGCTGGAATCGCCCGCAGCCGCTCCAGAGACTGAGACGCCGACGGAGTCGGCGATCGCGTCGAGGAACTCGCCTTGGCGACTCGCACATCCCGCGAAACTTCTCGGAGTGACCCTCCTCTACATCGCCGCGGGCAAGCTCGGGCTGAAGCTCGCCTTCGTGAATGCCAGCGCCACCGCGGTGTGGCCCCCCACCGGCATCGCCCTCGCCGCGCTTCTCATCCTGGGGAGCTGGATCTGGCCCGCCGTGTTTGTGGGCGCCTTCGTCGTGAACCTTTTCACGGCGGGTTCGGTGGGCACCTCCATCGGGATCGCCATCGGCAACACGCTGGAAGCGCTGCTGGGAGCCTACCTGGTGAGGAAATACGCAGGGGGCCGCCAGGCGTTTCAGCGCGCGTGGGGTGTGTTTGCTTTCGCGGTCCTAGCGGCGCTGGTCAGCACGATGGTCAGCGCGACCTGTGGCGTGACGACTCTCGTGCTGGGCGGGCTGGCGCGCTGGGAGGACTACGGCACGATCTGGCTCGTGTGGTGGCTTGGAGATGCCACGGGCGCCCTGATCGTCACACCGCTGTTGCTCCTCTGGAGCGTGCGCCCGCGCAGCCTGTGGCCCTGGCCCCGGATGGTCGAGGCAGCGGCGCTTTTCTCGGGCCTGCTGTTCGTCGGCCTGATTCTCTTCGGCCAGCTGTTCCAGACGACGAACGGACATTATCCGGTGGAGTACGTCTGCATCCCGTTCCTGGTCTGGGCAGCGTTCCGTTTCGGGCCGCGCAAGGCAGCGACTTGCCTGGTGTTTCTGTCCGGAATCGCCATCCTGGGAACCCTGAACGGACTGGGCCCCTTCGCCCGGGCAACGCAGAACGAGTCCCTTCTCCTGCTGCAGGCCTTCATGGGGATTATCGCCGTCATGATCCTGGCGCTGGCGGCCGTCGTCGCCGAGAGAAACCGTATCGAAGCGGAGCTGCGGCATCTGGCCGTGACAGACCCCCTGACGGGCTTGGCGAACTATCGCCAGCTGGTGGGCGTGCTGGAAGGAGAGATTCAAAGATCGGAGCGGACGGACCGTCCCTTCGCCGTGCTGCTCCTGGACGTGGACGGTCTGAAGAGAATCAACGATCAGTACGGCCACTTGGTCGGAAGCCGGGCGCTCTGCCGTTTGGCGAGGGCCCTCCGGCGGTCCTGCCGCGTGGTGGACACCACGGCCCGGTACGGGGGAGACGAATTCGCCGTCGTGCTGCCGGAGACCAACGAAGAAGCGGGGTGGCGGGTGGCGGAGCGCATCGCGGAGCGTCTGGTCTCGGATCAGGAGAATCCGCGCGTCACGGTGAGCGTGGGGATGGCTGTTTACCCCCGGGACGGATCCAGCACGGAGACACTGCTCAGCGCGGCGGATCAGAAACTGTATGCCATGAAGGCCTCCCGGGGCGCGCTGCGACTCGACGGACCCGGCTGATCGTCGGCCAGTGGGATCGAGATCGTTGGCGGACGCGCAGGGTCTAGCCGCCTGCTCACCATGATGCCACGCTCACAAGTTCCCGGCTGCCTCACGCCACGACGCGCGCCGGGAGACGGTGCCAACAGGATGCCGCTTGCGTGGGCGCGGCCTGTTGCGACCCAACCCTGCCAGGAACTATCGAAAGGGAGGGTGCTCGATACCAGCTGGTGGACGGGGGCCCTCTCAGCGCTGCGCGACCGGTTCCAGAATCTCATCGCGGAACAGCGGGCGGCCGGCCTGGGAGGTCCAGAAGCCGTAAAGCGCCGGGGCGGCAATCACGAGGAGCGCCAGGAGCATGGTTCCCAGGTACCAGCCGGCCGGGTGGGGCGTGAGGGGCAGCTTGTCCATCAGGTTGAAGATGCTGATCATGACCGCGAAGCCGAGCAGCCCTGCCCGGAAAAGGACGAGCCAGCTGATCGTGATGGCGAGGCTGAACCCCAGGATGTAGCCGGGGATGCCTCCCGAATCGGGGGGGAACATCACCATGGCCAGCAGCGAGACGACGATCAGCGCCGGGACAGTGCGGCGCAGCAGGAGTCGGAAGATCAGGAGCAGGGTGATGGGGAAAATGATGTTCAAAAGCTCCTGGGTGTGGATCCCCAGGGCGGCCACGAACGCGGACATGCCGCCCCGCAGCGACTCGAGGGTCCAGAAGTCGCATGATCCGCAGAAGCGGCTATCCAGTGGCAATGAGCTCGAGCAAAACGGGCAGGTGTTCATGGTTGACTTCCTGCAGACCTTACGCCCGGGAAGCCGGACGGACCGGCGATGATCTTCTTCGACAGCGATTGAATTAGCGACCGTGGCCATCGCGCCTGATTGCGAGGTCACCGCTTCCGAGCCAGGATTCCCAGGCGGTCGTCCTTCTCGGGGTCGTCCTGCTGGGCGAAGGGCTGTTCCACCGAATGGAAGCCCGCGAGCTGCAGCCGCTCCAGAATCCCGGCGACCGGTTGACCCCACTCGGTGATAGTCTCCGAGGCTCTCTCGAAAAGAGCGGTCCCCGGGCATGACACGAAGGACGTCACTTTCACCGTGGAGCGGCGCGTCGCGGGCTCGTACACGATGGCCGCGACCAGCATCCGCCCGTCTTTCTCCTCCGCCACGAACTTGTCGAGCCGTTCCAGCCCCCGGCAGGTCATCACGTCGAAAAACAGCCAGCCCCCGCCCCGCAGGTGGGCGGCCAGCCGGCGAAACGCCTGCTCCCAGAGGTCCAGCGTCTCGAGATGGTTCAGCGTGTCGGCCACGCAGGTCGCCAGATCGAATGGCTCCTCCTGGCGCGTCAGGTCCTGTGCCGTAATGTCCGCCACGTACCACGCGACCCTGCCGGCGGCATCCTTTTTCCGCGCCGCGGCAATCATGGGTTCCGAAAGATCCGTTCCCACCACGCGGTGGCCCCGCTGGGCCAGCTCCAGCGCCAGCGTTCCGGTCCCGCAGCCGGCGTCCAATACCCTGCATCTTGCAAGCCCCTTCTCCTCGATCATCCGGAACAGGCGAGGACCGTAGGTCGGGGCGTACCAGTCCCAGCCGTGGAGGTCGTAGTGATCGGCGAATCCCCGGTAAGCATCGTGACGCTGGCTCATGGCACCTCGATTCTATCTTCTCTTGGGGTCAGGCGCGCCATGACTCGGGCCGTGGAGCTGCACCAGGAACTCGGAGGCGTAGCGGCCTTTGCCATCGCGCACCCAAATCCCCTCCGGGGGCGGCAGCATCTCCGTGAAGGTGAGGGTGGGAGCGGCTCGACGATCCCGAGACGACGCCGCCCGGCGCACCAGATCCGCCAGGATCGGAGACTCCAGGTCCGAATAGAACGGCTTGGGATCGGCGGTTGTGTGCACGAAGACGTGGCGAGGCAGCCGATGGCGGCACCTCAAGCGCGCCAGGGCGGCGAAGACCTCCGCCTCGGGCGCGGAAGGATCCGCCAGCGCGCGCGGCACAGCTTCCGGAGGAAAAATCCAGCGGCGCCGGAACAGGACCGTGCGGTTCCAGAGGAAGCGCGGCCATGCGACGATCCCCTCCGCCTCGAACCCGGGAAAGTAGCCCAGCGGCTGAAATCCCTGCTGCCCCAGGGAGACCAGAAAGGAGACGAACCCCTCGGGACTGATGCCGCTGCCGATGACCGGAATCACTTCAAGGCCGCGGGGAAGCCAGCGCAGCACGAAACGCTTCCGGCCGCTGTCGTAGCGGACGGCAAGCTCTCGAAGGGGTATGACCTCGGCGCCTTCGGAGGCTTTCTCCCCGGGCAGCTCAATCTCGTATGGAAAGATGGGGAGCCGCAGTCCGGCATTGGCGGTGCGGCCCCAGTGCATGTAGGTGATCTCCGCCAGGATCGCTCCTTCCCGCTCCAGCCGCGCCCACTCCCGCTTCACGTCCAGGGCGATGGGATTCTGGGCGGGAGTCCGCCCAGTGCCGTGGAGGTGGGCGAGTCGGGCCGCGGCCAGCCCGGAGCCGGAGAAGATGCCGTTCAGAGCAAGCCGCGCGCCGCCGGTGGAAACCGCCTCCTCGCCCGCTCCGTCCACCTGGAAGAGAACTCCGGAGAACCAGGGGGGAACGGGCGTCTCCTCCAGGATCGCGCTCCAGTCCTCCCGGGTCAGGGCCACCTCCTCCGCGCCTTCCGCCTCCGCCCGCCGCGCGAGCCTGGCGAAAGCGTCCCTCGCCCGGACGAAGCTCCGCAGCGCCTTCTCCGTCGCCTCGCCGGTCCGGGCGCCGGCCGGCTCCGGAAAGGATGAGGGGCGCCGGGCCGGCTCCGGCTCAAAAAGGCCGTGGTAAAGGTCCAGCAGCTCCACGTCGTGGTCGGCCGGATGCGCTCGAAGGAAGCGCTCCGCGTAGTCGGCGCGGAGGAGCGATTCGGGATAGAGAGAGGCGAACAGGCGCGCGTACCATTCCATCGCCTCCTGGAGGTCTGCCAGGACCCATGACGGCAGGGAGATCTCCAAGCCCGAGGCGGCGTCGAGCCGGAAGATCTCGTCCTCCTTGAGGGGGCGAACATGAGGCAAAGACTCCAGACGCTGCTGAATGCCATCCAACCGCTCGATCCTTTCGCCGGAGGTCAGCTCGCCGAGCGCGGTGACTTGTCGCTCGATCTCCTCCGCCTCGCCAAGCCACGGCGGCAGGCATCCTGCCTCCCGACAGGTGCGGGCCAGGGCTTCCAGCGGGCGGCGGCAGCTGTAAGGGATCTCCACCTCCCACAGGAAGATGCCGCTTTCCACCAAGCCTTCGAGGAAGTGCGTCAGATCGGAGACCTCGGCTTCGGACCGCGCCGCGACGGCTTGCAGGATCTCCTCCACGCGGCGCGTGCCGACCGAAGCCTCTTCCAGGAACATGCGCAGGACGGGAAGGTCCTTGACGCGGGAGAGAACCTCCGCGTCCGTCGGGCGGCGCAGAAGGGCGGGCCGCCAGTAAGTCCATCCCCCTTCCATTTCCCGGAGCGTTGGGTTGGGCCGCAGCCTGGCGGCAGCGCGCAGGGCGGGCTCGGCGGCCAGACATGAAGTCACCTTCCGGGCTTCGAACACATTCAGCAAGACTTCCGTTCGCGAGGCACGATTCTCGCCGCCCACCCGTGCCGAGCCTGAAGCGACCTGAACCAGCGCGGTGGTGCAGAAGACGGATTGGGGGCTCGTCTTGGCCGCGCCCCGGGCGACGTAGGAAGCGAACTTGGAGGCGACATGGCGGTCGTCATAGTCCCATCTTCCTGGGTCGGCCGATTGGAGGGACTTGAGAGCCTTGAAGAGCGTCCGGCTGGCCAGCCGAATCCCTTCCTGGAACAGAGCGCTGCCGCCAATTGCCATGAGGGCGCTCCGGGAGGCGCAAAGGTCGACGGAGAAGGCCTCGCGGAAGCGCTTCTCGAGGGCTTCGAAGCGCTGCCCGCGCTCGACGTGTCGCTCGAGGCTTCGCGCCAGCGCCGGGTCCAGCCCTGGAGCCGCCTCCTGCAGATGCGCCTGGTCCGGCCGGCGCCGGTTGTACACGGCCCGGCGCAGCGTCACAATCGCCAGGCGCGTCCGGTTGCGCTCCGAATCTCCCGGGACGGGCGGACCGGCGGCACGGTAGAGAGCCTCGCTGAGGGCGTCGGCTTCTCCTTCCATCTCCCTTTCAAGAGCCAGGAGCTCGTGGAGCCGCGCGAGGGAAGATCCGGCGCGCAGCGTTTCCAGCGACTCGAAAGGAAGGGCGGCAACGCGGAGGAGAACCAGCGGAGCGGCGGGGGTTTCCACGGGATTCAAGCCTCGGTATCCGGATGATCCTCTAGGAAGCGGTGCATAAAGAATCGGAGGATCGCCTCGGCGGCCGGATCGATTCCCAGACGATTGCATTGCATGTGCGTGTAGGACCAGGCGAGATAGATCAAATCTTGCGGGACGCGTCCGGCGCGGTGAGCCTCCAGCAGCCGTCCTGCCGCGGGACGCGCCGATTCCAGGAAGCTCCGGGCGATCCGCGCCGCCTCGGGGCCGCCGTACAGGGCGTCGGGGTTCCGGGCCGTTTCCCCTAGGAAGAGCTCTTCCAGCCCGGGCGCGAGCGATTGATAGCGCTCTTGCAGAATCTGGCGCTCTTCCTCCCGCCAACTGCCGATCTCCAGGGCCCACCCGTAGCCGCGCTCGTAGAAGGCCAGCCGCTGTGCTCGGTCCATTTCCAACAGATCCAGGAAGCGCTCGGTAATCACCAGCACGAATTCCCGCCGCGATTTCGCCAGCACGCCCCGCCGGTCGGCTTCGATGAGGTCCAGGCAGGCGAGGGAATCGTGAAAAAAGATCTGCTCGGCGAGCGCCATCCCTTCCCCGCCTCCATATCGATCGTATTCCCGCTGGTACTCGGCGAATTCGTGCCCTTCGATGAGACCGCGATCGCGGATGACGGCGAGCCGTTCCTCCACCAGCTTGCGCACCTCTCCCTCGACCCAGGCCGGCCGTCCCAGGACCCGGAACCGCACCTGCCAGCGCGGGACGTTGAAGCGGGCATAGAAGAGCGAGTCGAGCTCGGCATGCGTCCTGATTTTCCGGGCCACGGGCTCGACCAACTCCCGAAGGATCTCTTCGTGGCTCTCTCGAGGGCCGTAGAGGAGCGTGTAGAGGCAGCGCTGAGACGTCATGGAATGAGGCGCTCCTTACCCGGGGTCGCGGGCGGAAAAAAATGAGGGGCGGCATGGAGCGCTTCCACGCCACCCCTTTTCGAAGCTTGGGTCTAAAGACCCTGCGGAACCCGACTAGCTCTTGCGCGCAGCACCGATGAAGGGGCTGGGGCAGGTGCACAATGGGCTGGTGCTGGAGTAGTTACAACCGGGCTTGGTTCTGGACTCCACATCCTCCACTTCCAGATTTAGGGATACGGGACGCTTGGCGAGTTCCGCCATCTTGCTTCTCCTTTCGGATTTCGAAGCTCGGGCCTATAGACCTTGCGGAACCCGTCTAGCTCTTGCGCGCACCGATGACGGGGCAGGTACACAGCGGGTTGGTGCTGGAGCTGTTACAACCGGGCCGGGTTCTGGACTCCACATCCTCCACTTCCAGATTCAGGGCAACGGGACGCTTTGCGAAGTCTGCCATTCCTACTTCTCCTTTCAGAAAGCGAGTCATGTGAAAAGCGAACCGGGATCTCCGAGGAGGCCACGAGCGGTGCAGCGTGTGCCGCGGCGCTTGGCCGCGAAGGCGCACTTTGGACGAATGTGCTACAGAACTCCAAATACCAGGAGAGAGGGGATTTGTCAATGTGATATTCGTGAATTTTCCGGCCAGGAGTTTTCCGAAATTGAAAGATACCTGACTGAGTCGTATAGTGGGCCGCGGCGTAATCGAAGACGGAAGAGAGGTGTCCCCGATGGGCTCAGGGCGCGCCCCTCATCGTGTCCTTCGCCCCACTCGGCCTGGGGCCTTCGGGAGAATGGCGCTCTCTCCAAAGAGGGCCGCCCGCATTCGGGCACCGCCCCGCAACCGCCGAAATCGTCCAGCCACGGTTCGATCCGAAGCACGAATACCGGATCCAGGTTCCGTCTTTTCAAGGAAGGAGGATCGTACGATGATTCAATCCAAGAATTTGGCGGGCGCGTTCGGTCTGGCCACCGTAATGGTATTGCTCGCGGTCGCGCTGAGCCTGCCGATCTCCGGAGGCGCAGCGTCAACCGGCAAGATCGCCTCCCAACCGTCTTTGGGAGTCCCGGCCGCCGGCCAGGCCGACTGCGGGCAGGCCGCCCTGGCATTGGATATTCCGACCTTCGAGCTTCCCGAAGGAGGATCGTGCAAAGCCGATTTGACTCCGGGCGCGGTTCCGAGCTGGACGCCAGCTGCCGGGGGGCGCACCTGCCGGTGTAGCTGCGGGTATCCCTGTAAAACGGACGCCGACTGCGGCGGCGCGATTGGATCCTGCCGCGGCGGCATCAGCTGCTGTTGACTGCCTCCAGCACCAGCACGGCGTCGACGTTCCGCCGCCTCCGGTGCTGCCCTTGATTCCCCCTGTTCCGCTCGGACAGTGGCGGGTAGGCCTTTCCAGACCTAATTCCGTGGAGCGCCGGCGCTACTGGAAAGTCCTGTCGAAGAGTCCGTTGATGGCGGCGAGCCCCGCGGCGGTGGGAAAGCGGGTTCCCGTTCCGCACACCAGGGGATGCTGAATCACGGGATCCGCGATGGGCTCGAATCTCTCCTCAGTCCAGTGGAACCATCCTTCGCGATTCTGATCGTAGACGAATAGCGGCTTGTTGCAGAGCTTGGCGAACTCGGCGCCCCAGCCCGTCCCGCCCATCACCGTCTGATCCTCGAGAATGCGGCCCACGACGTAGATTTCCTGGCCCTTGTTGACCTGGTGCCAGATGGTCTGCAACACCTTGCGCATCAGCGGGGTGTTGGGATAGGTGCGGCCCATCAGCTTGTTCACGTAGATGAGGCTTACGTCCCCCTGCAAGAGCTCCTGGGCGGTGAGGACCCGGATGCCGCGCCGCCTGGCGTCGTTGTGCCCTTCGAAGGTGAAATTGACTTCGGCAACCCCGTGCCTCTCGGCAGCCGCGCCGAACGCAGCTTCCGCTCCCTGCGCGGCGCCGCTGTAGAGAATGCAATCCTCACGATTCATGGGAGCGTCCCCTTTACAATTGAAAGTCTGCCTCCCCGTCGAAGGGCCCGGACTCGGGATCCTCTCGGTGGAAGCGGGCACATTGTACAATCTCCGTGCTGCCGCCGCCCGGGGCTCAGGGCGGTAGGCGTCACTCGTGGATTCTGGTGCTGGCGACGCGTCTCGTGCTGCGGGAGGCTCCCTCGTGACCCACCCCGCAGGCCGGAGGAGCGATCCAAGAGTCCCTTTGGAAGGCAGCAGGCTATTCATGCCGCAAGGCGACCATCGGGTCTACCTTGGCGGCGCGGCGCGCCGGGCCGGCGCAGGCCATCAGTGCAACCAGGCACAGGAACGCGCAGACCGCAAGGTAGGTGGCGGGATCCGCCGGACTGGTGTTGAAGAGCATCGTGGTCAGCGAGCGGCTCACCGCGTAGCCGCCGAGCAGGCCGATCGCCACGCCGACGCCCACCAGCCGGCCGCCTTGCCGCACCACCATCTGCAGCACTTGGCCCGGCTGCGCCCCCAACGCCATGCGAATGCCTATTTCGCGCGTGCGCTGGGCCACGGAATACGCCAGCACTCCGTAAATCCCCATTCCCGCGAGCGCCAAAGCGACGCCCGCGAAAACGCCCAGCAAGGTCAGGTTGAAACGCCGCGAAGCGGTCGTCAATTGGAAACTTTCTTCGAGCGTCTGGAATTTCGGCGCCGCCTCGGGGTCCAGGGAGCGAACGATCTGGCGAATGGCGGGAATCAATGAAGTCGGCTCGACCGTCGCATGCAGTACCCAAGTGAAGGCCGCGATGCCGCCGCCCCCGCCGCGCTGCAGGTAATGCGTGTAGATGGCGCCGCCGGAGTCGCTTTCCGGCCCCTCTCCGCGAACGTCGGCGACCACGCCGACGATCGTGATCCAGGCATCGTCGCCGTCCATGTTGGCCGTGTTGATGCGTTTGCCAATCGGATCCTCGTTCGGAAACACTTTCTCCGCCACGTCGCGGCTGATGAGCGCCACCTGCGGCGTATTCGCGCCGTCGGCGTCCTCGAAGAGGCGCCCCCGAATCAACGGAATCCCCAAGGTCTTGAAATAACCCGGGCTCGCGATGCGGTAGCTCGGCCAGTAATCACCCGAGTCGCCCCGGCCTTCGATCAGGAACCTGCCGTTGCCGCCGTAGGGCGACATGGGCGGAGCGTTCGTCCCTCCGAGCGAGACCACGCCGGGGAGGTGGACGAGTCTTGCCTCGAGCTGCGCGGCAAATGCGCGGAGCCTTAGCTCGCCCTGCTTGTCTTTGGGGAACGGCATGCTCAAATCCAGGCCCAGACGGTTTTCCTTCCGGAAGCCCAAGTCCACGGCCATCACTTTCACGAAGCTGCGCGCCAAAAGCCCCGCGCCGACGAGAAGCACCAGAGTGAGCGCCACCTGCGAGACCACCAGGGCATTGCGGAGGTGTTTCTGGCTCCCGCCGGCCGAGCCGCCGCGTCCGGCCTCATTCATCAGCGAAGCGAGCGCCAGCCGGCTCGCCCGCCATCCGGGCGCGAAACCCAGGAGCACGGACGTCGCGAGCGAGAGCAGGAGCGCGAACGCCAGCATGGCCACGTCCACCCGGACGTTTTCACTGCGTGGGATTTGCCCCTGACCGAGGGCCAGCAATACGTCCACGCCCCACGCGGCCAGAACCGTGCCCAGCACCGCGCCCGCGAGCGCCAGCACGAGGCTTTCCGTCACGCACTGCTTGAGCAGCCGTATCCGGCCCGCCCCGAGGGCCGCACGCACGGCGAATTCCTTTTCCTGCGCGGTGGCGCGCGCGAGAAGCATGTTCACGACGTTCGCGCAGGCAATCAGCAGGAGCAATCCGACCGCGCCCAGCAACAGCAGCAGGGCCGGGCGAATGCGCGCCGTAAAGGCGTCCTGCAGCGGCGACACCGTGGCGTCCACCGCGGTCACGTCCGTGAAGTCCGCGTGGATGTTCTTCGCAATCCGGCTGAGATCGCCGCGCGCGCGGTCGAGAGCCACGTCGGGTTTCAATCGAGCGATCACCCTCCAATTGTGGGCGCTGCGGCTCGGGTTGACCGGACTGAGGGCTCCCTTGGGAACCCAAACGTCAGTTCGGGCGGGGAACCGAAAGCCCGCCGGCAAGACTCCGGCCACCGTGAAGCTGTAGCCGGAGGAGCGCAACGACTTGCCCGCCAGGTCCCGATCGCCGCCCAGGTAGCGTTGCCAGAAGCTGTGGCTGACCATTGCGGCGGGCGAAGCGCCCTGCCGGTGCTCCTCGGGGAGAAACGCGCGCCCGATGAACGGCTTCACCCGCAACACGTCGAAGAAATCCTCGGAGACTTCCGAGGCCTGCGCGCGCGCCGGCTCGCTGCCTCCCGCAACCGCGGCGTCGAAGGTGTTGTAGAACGCCATCCGCTCGAAACCCTGCGCGCCGGATTGCCAATCGAGAAAGTTTTGCTCCGGCACGTTCATCGGCGTGCCTTCGGCGGACAGCTCGCGCAGCATCACCAGCTGGTCCGGCCGGTCGTAGGGAAGCGGTTGCAGCAAGACGCCGTTGACGACGCTGAAAATCGCCGTGCATCCGCCGATGCCCAGCGCGAGCGTAAGAATGGCGAGGATGGAAAAGCCCGGTGTCTTCGCGAGGGAACGAATTGCGTAGCGCACATCGCCCAAGAAGTTATCCATGATGGCCTCCAATCTCTATACGAGATTCTAAACCAACGGGTTCCGCTCTCCTGAGATCGTGCATGGCCGTGCCTGGCCGGGCGGACCGGCACTGTTTCCGAGCCACAAAATGCAAGGCCTGCGGGCCGTGTGAGACGCGAACCGAGCCTGTCCGCGCCGCCGGACCACCACGACGAACGCCTTCTAGCGCCCGGCGACGGCCCACCAGTACAGAGGACCGACTCTCATCCAGCCTGTGATCTGGGGAGGGAGAAAGCTTGCCACGAGAGCACTCGCCGCGGCGTGGGCGAGGGTCGCCGCTATCAGATTCGGCCATCGTAGGAATAGACAGGCCAGGATCAGTCCTCCA
>DASYRE010000002.1 GCA_036004685.1 Candidatus Polarisedimenticolia bacterium
GTGTGCGAGTCGGTCCCGACGAGCGTGTCGGGATAGAACACGCCGTTTTTTTCGAGCACACCTCGGGCGAGATACTCCAGGTTGACCTGATGGACGATGCCGATCCCGGGGGGCACGACGTCGAAACCGTGGAACGCCTGCATGCCCCATTTAAGAAACTCGTAGCGGGCGCGGTTCCTCTTGAACTCCATCTCCATGTTGCGGGCGAGCGCTTCCGGGTTGGACCAGACATCCACCTGGACGGAATGGTCTATGACGAGCGCGACGGGAACGAGCGGTTCGATGACGGCGGGGTCCTTACCCAGGCGCTCGACCGCGGATCGCATCGCGGCCAGATCCACGAGAAGCGGGACACCCGTGAAGTCCTGGAGGATGATGCGGGCGACGACGAACGGGATCTCCGCGGTGCGCTCCGCCTTCGGCTTCCACTGCGCCAGCCGGCGAACGTCCTCCTCCTTGATCCTCTGGCCGTCCAGGTTGCGAAGGACGGATTCGAGGACGATCCGCAGACTGATCGGGAGGCGTGAGATCTCTCCCACGCCGGCCTTCTCGATCTCGCTCAGGGAGAAGAAGGCACCTTCGCCGCCGGCCCCGGTCCGGAATGTCTGGCGTGCATGGAAGGGATCGTTCATTGAGGCCGAACCTGATTCCGCGTTGGCGGGAAGAGAGCGATTCTCCGCGGCGTTGCCATGGCGATCTCCGAGTGTATGGGGCGCCTCCGGGCAGGTCAAGGTGCATGAGGAGAGTCTGAAGACGGAATCCGGCGCCCAGGGGCCGTCATAGATTACGCAGGAATTGGAGGAAAACGGATGCAAAGGAATCCCCGCTTCGTGGCGGTCCTGGCCTTGCTGGCCGCGGCCTCCCGGCCGGCCCTCGGAGACACCGAGACCTTCACCTTCGACAAGGCGCACTCCCTGGTGGGGTTCCGCATCCGGCACTTCGTTTCCAAGGTGGAAGGGCGCTTCAAGGATTTCGATGGAACGATCTGGATCGACCGGGCCAACCCGTCTGCCTCGAAAGTCGAGCTGATTCAGGCTGCCTCGATCGACACCGCCAACGAGAACCGGGACAAGGACCTGCGCTCGGATAACTTCTTCGACACCGCCAAGTACCCAACGATCACGTTCAAGAGCACGAAGATCGAGCCGAAGGGCAAAGACGCTTACGAAGTGACCGGCGAATTCACTCTGCACGGCGTGACGAGGACGATTACTGTTCCCGTCAAGCACGGAGGGTTCTTGAAGATCAAAGGCCGGACCGGCATGACCGAAAAGACGGGTTTCGAAATCAATTTCCCGTTCAGCCGGAAGGACTTCGGGATTGTCTGGAACCGTCCCCTCGACACGGGCGGCTTCATGCTCTCCGACGAAGTGGACATCAATGTCCAGGTCGAAGCCAACAAGCAGATGCCAGAGGAGGCAAAGCCTCCGACACCCGTCGCCGTGCCCACCCCCGCGAAGGGCTGATTCCTCCCGGAAGGCGGGAGGCGGCAGGCGGCAGGCGATAAGCCTTCCCGCCTTCCGTCTGCCGGCTTGGTAGACTCCTTCGCGTCGATGGAATCGCACGCTCTCGGCTGGGTCGCCGTGGTTCTCTATCTCGGCGCCGAGGTCTATTCGATCGTGTCCCTCGTCCGGCCGCGCGTGCCGGCTCTGCCCGGCCATGTGATGGTCGGGGCGGGTCTCGCCCTTCAGTTTGCGGATCTCGAGGTCCGGGCGCGGGCCCTCCATTCGGTTCCCTACCGGACGATCGGCGGCTCCCTCTCGCTCTTCGGCTGGATGCTGGGCCTCTCGTATCTCGCGCTGCTGTTCCGTCACCGGGAGCGAGCCGTCGGACCGTTCCTGATCCCGTTCGTCATTCTCTTCTCGATCCTCGGCCTGTTGCTGCCGCAGCCCGGCCTGGCTGCGGGGTCGGACACGCGAGGCACCCTCTTCGCCCTGCACGTGACCTTCGCGATCCTCGCCTACGCCGCCTTTACTTT
>DASYRE010000003.1 GCA_036004685.1 Candidatus Polarisedimenticolia bacterium
ATGCATCTTACGGCTCCAGTGTCCATCGTATGGCAACTGCCTCTCGGTATCCGGGAGGGCTTTGGACATATCGTAGAGATCCACGTAGACGATGTGATCGTTCTTCGCCAGGGGCGCCAAGTGCTCTTGTATCTCCAGTTCCCAAGGCGCGGACGCCTGCACCATCAGTAGATTCTTCGGATTCTGACTGCCCAGCCTTGCCCCGAGCCTCTCGAGAGCTTCGAGGCTTCTTTTCCACTCCTCTTCGCTGATGGCACTCTCACTCTGCAAGTCGTGAGTCATGCTTTTTGTTCCTTCAGCCCCAGCGCTCACCTCCAGTCGATGCCTCAGTTTTGCGAGACTGAAATACAACAAACGATAAACATGGGAGTAATTCCGCAAGAAGATCTTGCCAGGGAAACGAAGCGCACCGAGGTCATTGTCCGCTACGCCCTTCATGAATCGAGCATCGTCCGATGGATCATTCCCACAAAACGTATAGACAACGATACTCGGATGAAAGACTGACAGGTGGTCTCGAGCATAGGCCACTGACTGAAGAGTTCCCCAACCTCCGACGCCGGCATTTATTACGCTGTACTTCTTCCCCGCACGGTTCAAGTCGTGCTCGAGCAGCGCTCCGAAAGTGTCTTCATCGTTAACCCCTTGGCCGAACGTAAAGGAGTCCCCGATAAGCAGAATCTTGATTACGGCAGGGTTCTCCAGGTCTGCTTTCGCATAGGACTTACCCCTGTGACCCCACTCGTTTGTCCTCACATCCATCGTAAAGCCATCGATGTAATGATAACGCTGATGAAACCTGCTCTTGAGCACATAGCCATAGGCGGGATTGCTCTGAAACCATCTCATGGCTTCTTGTTGTGGAATGAATAACCTTAGAAACAGCTCGGCTAGCGTGAAAAAGACCACGATGGAGGCGGCGGAGATAAGAACTCGCGTCACCAACACGCGAACACTTCCCAACCACGCCTTGGCGAGAAAGGAGTTATCATCCGTCATGCTGATATCTGGTTAGGAGTGTGATTGCGCGGCCACTCGCCTTAGCACGGAAACGATCCGTTCAGCGGCCTTACCGTCCCAGAGACTCGGAACTCGGCCGGTTTTTTCCTTCGCATTCAGCACACCCTCGGCCCCATTACAAATGCGCTCGACGTCGTTGCCTACCAATACATTGGTCCCTTCGGCGATTGTTATGGGCCGTTCTGTGTTGTTCCGAAGCGTTAAGCACGGAACACCAAGCACGGTCGTCTCTTCTTGGATTCCACCAGAATCAGTCAGCACGAACCGTGCATGCCTTTCCAGATGAATAAAATCCAAGTAGCCCAATGGTTCTATCAACTTCAGGCCACGCACTTCCGTGGAGATCTCGAATTGCTTCAGCATTCGGGCTGTTCGCGGGTGTATCGGGAACAATATCGGGATTCGCCTCGCGATGATGGAGAGTGCCTTGAAAATCCTCTTCAAAGGTTCCTGCTCATCCACGTTGCTAGGTCGGTGAAGCGTCAAAAGAGCATAGTCTCCATTTACTCCAAGACTCGTGCGAACCTGTGAGCTCTCAGCCTTCTGGACCAGGTGGATTAACGTATCGATCATCACATTACCGACAAAGTAGATCTTCTCTTTCGAAATTCCTTCCCGTAACAGATTGTTCTCGGCTTCAGGGGACGTCGTGAAATGGAACTCAGAAAGCGCGTCTGTCACAACTCTATTGATTTCCTCAGGCATCGTCCGGTCGAAACTCCTTAGACCAGCCTCGACGTGACCGACGGGAATCCCAAGCTTCGCAGATACGATGCTGCAGGCAAGCGTCGAGTTGACGTCTCCGACGACTAGGACCAAATCCGGATTCTGTTCCTGCGCGATGGGCTCAAAAGCCATCATGATATTTCCAGTCTGGACTGCTTGCGTTCCAGATCCGACGTCAAGGTAGATGTCGGGCGCAGAAATCTCGAGATCCCGAAAAAAGACGTCGGACATCCCAGCATCATAATGCTGCCCCGTGTGCACCAGAACGGGGTTCAGTTCAGGGTGTCTTTTCATTTCGCGGAGCAACGGCGCAATTTTCATGAAATTCGGGCGCGCACCAACGATATTCAGGATCTTCACGTGTTTTCCCCCGAATCGCCGATTACTGTGCCCCTCGGGAGAAGAGCACCGCAGGAATCGTTTTAGCCAAAATGTGGAAATCGAGTCCAAGGGACCAGTTATCGATGTATTCCATGTCCAGTTTCACCCAATCGTCGAAGCCGACGGCGTTCCTGCCATTGACCTGCCAAAGACATGTGATCCCCGGCTTCATGCTCAATCGCCGGCGCTGCCACCGCTCGTACTTTTGTACCTCCGATGGCAGGGGAGGACGAGGGCCTACCAGACTCATATCTCCCTTAAGCACGTTCCAAAGCTGAGGCAATTCATCACAACTGGTTCGACGCAGAACACGCCCTACTTTCGTAACCCGAGGGTCGTTCCTGATCTTGAACACCGGCCCCGTCATCTCATTCTGGGCGAAGAGCGCCGCTCGCTGACGCTCGGCATCATGCACCATGGAACGAAACTTGAGCAACACGAATCTGCGGCCGTTCAATCCACTGCGAGTTTGTCGGAATAGCACCGGACCCCTTGAATCAAGGATGATCAAGATACTGGCCAGAATCATCAAGGGGCTGAGCAGAAAAAGAAGGCTGGCCGAAATGAAAACGTCTATGAGACGCTTGAAGACAATGTCACCGGCCGAGTGCGGAATCGTAGAAAGCGTGAGTATCGGTATGTTCGCTACGCGGCTGAGATACGTTCGGGCAAAGATAGAGTGTGCGAAATCTGCGCGAATATGAATTTTGAGGCCTACCTCCTCGCATTTAAGAAGCTGCCTTTCGCATTTCGGGAGATCCTCCAATGGCAGAGCGAACACGATTTCGTCGATGATGTGTCTGTCAACGATCGTTTCCAGCTCCTCAACGGAGCCCAACACCTTGTAATCGTGCCCCACAGTGGGCTCCTGCCCGAATCCACTGGCGAAACCAGCGATGCGAAATCCATACTCCCGTTGCGCAGCGAGTGTTTCTGCTATCCGAACCGATTCGTCGTTAATACCTACGAGAAGAACATTTCGGTAGTTGAATCCTTTCCGTCGGATCACTCTCTGTGAAATCCGGATAAATGTCTTCTCGGCAACGACGTAGACGAAAAACAACCCAATATACAATGCGAAGAAGCTGCGGCTAAAGTACTTGGCTTGGACTACGAAAATTAGAAACCCCAAGAACAGGCCGCCGAGGGCGACCGGCTTTCCCACCAATAGGATGATCTCGGCCAAGGACTTCGTCCGTATGGATTCGTAAACACCCGTGAATCGGAAAAGCAAATAGAATGTCGGCAGCGAAACGGGTAACAGCCAAAGGAAACGGTAAGTCGCAATTTGCGAGAGATCTGGGACTAGGACTGGGAGGAGGTGATTTCTCAAGAGAACGGCCGAAAAGAATGCACATCCCAAGAGGACCGCATCGATAAGGGCTACTACGGTAGCCAATTCCTTTGCTCTTTCCTTTAGCAAGGGATCGCTCCGGATAACGCCACCAAAGGCCGCCTTGTACGATGCGGCATTCTGTTTGCTTGTAGCCGACCCACTCTTTTCCTCAACGCGCTGCCTCTAGAACCTGTCTGACCGCGCGGCCAAATTCGACCGCCATGTTTTTGAGACTTGCCCTCTGCAGTACGATACTCTTCGAACGCTCACCCATCGATGCTTGCCGTCGGGAATCCTTCAACACTTGCACGATACACTCAGCCAGTGCATTCGAATCAGCAAGTGGAGCAACCAAACCATTTTCTCCCGGAATGACAAGATCTTCATGTGTTCCATCGGAGACCGTGACCACGATTGGCAGGCCGAAAGCCATCGCCTGGTTCAGAGCCAGTCCTCCTGTGCCCGGCATGACGAACACATCGGCGCCAGCGAAATAGGCTTCGATCCCATCAATCACTTCGCCGACAAAATGAACTCCGTCCCCCGCCTGGGCCCGTGCTTTCGGCAGCTCAGGCCCGGTTCCTACGACCACGAGCTCCGCATTCGGTATTCTCTGTCGAACCAGTCTCATGGCCACGATAAGGTCCTCGAGTCTCTTGGTCGGCACCACTCGTCCCACGTACAGAACGCACTTCCCACCGATCCCGAGCCGTGTCTTGACATCGAGAGCGGCTGCGCGCCATTTCATTTCATCAAGAGCCAGGCTTTCAACGTCCACCGTGTTCTGCGCCACGGTAATTCGGCTGGGATCAACACCGTGCGACACCATGTATCGTGAAGCTGCCGTACCGTACGCGACAATGGCGTCAGCCTGCCGAGCAAAGCACCGGATGAGCACGTCCCGTAGCCCTTTCTTCCATCCCTGCACTTCCGGTCTATCCCATCCCGTCACCCAATAGATTGTCGGAAGGTGACGCAGTTTACGCAGCACGAGGATGAATAGGTTCGAAAGGATGCCAAACGAACCTTCCAGAATCACGATGCTCAACTGCGATCCACCAAGGCGGTGCAGCGCTCCCACCTGAAAACTGAGCTGGTAACCGAGAAAGGGAATTTGGATCCGCCGAACCACCGTTTCCTTGAGCGCCTCCGTTTCCCGCAACCGATAGTGCTCATTCTCGCGTCCTGAATGCACGATTTCGAGATGCCAGCACGGATTCTCTGCCGACAGTGCTTCGAAGAATGGGACGCGATAATGAGAAAGAACTGTTTGGACAATTGCCACCCGATAGGTTCTTTCGTTCGTTTCTCTTCCTGGTTCAGTCACGGTGTCCTTTATAGTCCCCATACAGCCTGAACCAGTCGCCTAGAATTTGAATGAACGCGAATACAATGAAGGTAACATTTGATATCAAGTACCGCCGCCAGAGGCGGCGAGGATCGTTGATTAGGCGATGGAGCCATTCGAGGCCTGCCGCCCGGACCCATGAGGGTGCTTCCGGGATTGAGCCCGCGACGAAATCAAACGCCGCTCCTACTCCTATCATAGCTGTTTCGGGCAAGAAGGGACTATGCTCCAGCATCCAGATTTCCTGCTTCGGGGCCCCCAAGCCCACCCATAGTATTCTGGCTCCGCTTCTACGGATACGCTCCATAGCCTCGGCGTCTTCCTCGCGAGAGATAGGCCGAAACGGCGGCGAATCGTATCCGCTGATCATCAGGCCTGGATATCGCATCGTCAAGACTTCGACTAATCGCCTGGTGACCGCGGGAGCTCCACCATAAAAGTAATGGCCCACAGGCTCCTCTGACGCATACGCGCATGTCGCACGGAGAAGATCCGCACCTCGTACCTGGTGTGGATGTCTGGCTCCGAGTAGCCTTGCCACCCATGTTACCGGTCGCCCATCGGCAAGAGCCAGGATTGAAGAGTTCGTCGCTCGGCGCAGCTGCGCGTGGGTTCTGCCTAGGCTCACTGTGTGAGCGTTAGCTAGGCAGACATAGCCTCCTTCATGTTTTCGAGCCGCGTCTACAATCCTCTGCACAGCGTCTTGAAGGTTGATTGGACATAGCCATGAACCGAGCAGACAGACTCCCTGGCTTTCACGCGATTCGTTCATCCTGCCTTCTCGCTGCCAGCACGCGTCGATAACAATCCATGAGAGCCTGGTAGCCCACGTCCATCGTGTACTTCTTCATGAAGGATTCCCGGGCACCTCTGGCCAGGCTGTTCCGGAAAATGATGTCCCTGTGCAATCTCATTATGGCGGCGACCATCCCCTGATGCGATCCTCGAGGAAACAGAAGGCCGTTCACTTCTTCCTCTACAAGTTCCTCGAGCGCTCCAACTCGGGCCGCCACAACCGGCACGCCGGCTCGAAAGGCTTCCAGAACGGCATAGGAGAACGTTTCCTCCGACAACGAGGGCACAACCAACGCAAGCGCACCTGTCAAAAACTCAAAACGCCTATCATTGGCAAGATGACCGCGGAAATGGACCTGGTTCTCCTCCCGAGCAGACAGGCCCTGAGCAAGCTCCTCCCGTAGGGGTCCATCACCCAGCACCTCTATGTCCATGTACTTAGTCAAATCCTTGGCTGCCTTAGCCAAAAGCATTACCCCTTTCTCTTCAGAGATTCTGCCGAGATAAACGATATAGGGACGCTCCGCCTTTCTCTCAGAAACTGAATGATCCGGCAAGAAATGCGGGATGATCTCGATAGGTGTGCCGGTCGGCATTATCTTTTCAAGTTGTCGCTGCAATGAACGTGAAGGGCACACATGAACTGCTATATCCGTCCTGAACGTGCCAATAATCCGATCAATTTGGAGGGCTAACGCATATGTCAGACTCGGACCAAGCTTGTGCTGTACACATCGATTGAGCACCGCCGGGAGGAAAAACCCTCCGGTACATCGATCGCATACATCGCCGCGCAAGAATCGCAACCCACTAGGGCACGAAAGCCGATAGTTATGGTGCGAATAGACGACGGGCACACCGTTTTTTGCCGCAGCTCGTATCGCCGACGCGGTGATCAGCGGAAACACGTTGTGAACATGCACGAGCTGCGGCTTTTCTCCATGGATAAGCTCAGACACCTCACGAAACACTCTTGGTGAGTAAGGAGTGGCGATGGCCGCCCGTAGTTTGCCAAAACCAGAGAGGCCCGAGATGTCCTGGCTATTCTTCCTATAGCTGATCACCTGATGCCCCGATGCTTCCAAAGCGGCAATCTGGAGAGCGACCGATTGCTCCTCTCCGCCCCGGAATCGATAGGCATTATGAATGACCAGGATCTTCACTCGTACCGCCTTTCCCGCAACAGTGAGGTTAAACGCTCATCGCATCCTGCAGACACTTTCCATTCAGAATCTCTTCATACAACTTCATCAGTTTCCTCGCATGACAAGCCCATGTGAGTTCTCTCCGGGCTAAGTCTCGATTTCTCCGGCCCATTTCTTCCGCTTCTGCGGGAAGGCGGATCCATCGAGAAATAATTGAAGCCAGTACGGCATCGTCGTCGCGAGGTATTCTCACGATTCCAGCGCCGAGCCTCGCCAGATCCTCGGGCCCTCCCTCTCCAACGAGTCCGACGACGGGCTTGCCATAGTGCATTGCCTCCACGTACGCCACACCGAAAGCTTCATTCCAACTTGGAAGAACAAACGCGTTACAGGCCTCATAGTACTTCCCCATCCGTTGAGGAGGAACAGGCCCGGTAAAAACGACTTGCCCGCCGAGACCAAGTTCTCTCACGAGCCTCTGAAGCCGTGGCAGGTCATTGCCTTCCCCGATAAAAGTACAGCGAACTGGGAATCCACCACGATTCAATCGAGCGGCCGCACGAAGTACGACGTCTTGACCCTTTTGTCTTTCTAGGCCACCCACAGTCAGTACCTGGAATTCTTCAGAATGATGTTCAATCTTTACCAACGGAACATCGTTTTCTGCCTCACAGTCTCCACCCTGGTAGATTATGCGAACCAGTCCAGGATCTACGTTTCCCAGTTCCAGAATCCTGTCTCTCGTGCGGCTCGAGTTGGCGATAACGGCGCGTGCCGATCCTAATACGCGGCGAAGGACAGCTTTGCCTCCAGGGCGTTTGGCGGTGAAGGCCACCTCGTACCCATGAATACTCACTACAAATGGGGGCCCACCCTCGTCAGCAACAAGTTGCGCGACATGCCCCGAAGCAATTGCGAAATGGGCATGGACTATGTCGAACCGCATTTCCTGGTTAAGCCTTTTTAGAAACTTCCCGCCGAACGCGTAGGCCGCCTTGCCCCACGTAGCCTGCCCAAAGATTCTCGGGAGGCCCGTGTAGCAAATCCGACCGAACCGAACGCAATCCCGAGACTTCTGCAACAGCGCCTCTCGGGTCATCCAATGTCTCCAGTAGCGCTGGCATTTTCCCCAATCACCATGCACCATAGCTCGCAATAAGTGCCATTCCGGGAACAAGCGACGGAGTGCTACCACATGCACATTCGCGCGTCCCGTCTCGCCAAGTGCTCGTGCCATTCGCCACACGAACACGCCATCATTCGGCCGGTAATGGCTTGGGTAAAGATCCGTCAGAATGAGAAGTTGGATCTTCTTCGGTTCCATGATCAGTCACTCGGAAAGAGCATTTCTGGAATCTTTCCTCGATGCACCCGCTTCAGATAATAGGAACGCAGCCGTTAGCGCGAGAAGAATCTTGTCATGGACCGGGTAGCCTACCGATTCGAACATGCCGGTCCATCCAAGATAGAGAACAAGCGCACAAATGAGTTTAGTTCGTGCGGAAACAGAGCTTCTCCCAAGGGCGGTCCCTGTGGACCGCGACACCTCTCGCACAATTGCCCAGCCACCGGCGATCAGAAGACACGCTCCAATTATCCCGTATTCCAAAAGGAAAAATAAGAATGTATTGTGTGGCTGCCCCCACACCGATATTTTCCATAATTCTGACAGTTGATCGCCAAGAAACAAGCCATGCCAGTTGCGGGCCAATATGATCAGGCTGTCCTGCCAGAGACGTTCCCGGATGTAGAAGCTGCTCAGAGCGAATCCATACCCCTCGATCTCCGCGGATCTTAGCGCCATGAATATGATTCCGAAACCTCCTGCGAGCAACATACAAGTCCGCCAGAGGGAACCTCGCCAGAAACGCAGGCAAGGAACCGAAAGCAAAGTCAATCCCATCGCTACGTACGTGGTCTTCGCGAAGGTCGTCGCGATTGCCCACAAACAGAGTCCTGCGCCGCACCAGGATAAGACTAGCCATTTACGGGTACCAAAGCTCTCTGTCCAAAAAAGCAGCATGATTGCGCCAACCGCTAGATAAATGGCGAAGCTGTTTGGGTGGCTTTGCAGACCCGCTACAGGCTGAACTCTATAATTAGATTGGCTCCCAAAATCAACGAACGTCTTCATTTGACCTTGCTCTGAGACAAAGGGAGCTGGCCAGTCCCAATAGGCTTGGCCCAATGCCAATGTGGCGCTGATGACCGCCCCGAAAAGAAATGCTTTCCGCGCGACATTGGCTAGCTCTGCGGTAACCAGCACTCTGCGCAAAACCATGAGCGCGATTACAAACTCCAACCACTCGCGCAAATCACTGAAAGAATGTCGAAGATCTGCGGCGAAGATACTCATGGTCAAACGAAAGCCCAGAAACACGATGAAAATGATCTCATAGGATTGAAGGGGGATAAAAAGTCGATGAAAGTTGAAAACGATCAGGATGGCAAGCATCGATATTAAAACCAGCTCTACAACGTCGAAGTTGATACCGCTCAACGTGATGCGTGTGCCCAAAGCCATTCCTAACCCAAGTAGAACAAGAGCGGTTTGAGAAACTCGCCACGTGACCATCATCGATAGGGCGACGGCGGCCAGAAAAACAAGGCTGCCCAGCACAGCTAGCATTAGTGAGCTACTGACCAGTACTAACATCACACCCGAGAAAAGAGCGGCCAGACCGACAGCGAAGACACCTAGGGTGTTTCGTTGTAGCCCGGACTTTAGGTCAGACGCCGACGAGGTCACGTGTCCTCCTGGAACCTGTTGCCATTCCGAGTAATCCGAGCTGATGCGCCAAGCCGGTCACTAGGGCGACCACAAGGATCACCCGCCCTACGGCCCCGATGTCGGCGGTACCGGTACCAAAGCGTGACGCGATGACTCCGAGGCCGCAGCCCATCACGGTGAATACTCCAAATCTCACGGCTGGATAGTCGATAGGGTGGGTCACGAGAGAGCTGCGCCACAGGATCAAGCACAAGATGCCATAGCCTACCAACGTCGAGAGTGCGGCACCTGTGGCACCCCAGCTCGGTATAAGGGCTATGTTGCCGACGGTATTGAGCAGAACAGCCACCCATGTGGCCGCTGCAACGGGTGTCGGACGATCGCGAAACATGACACCAACATTCAGGGGATAACTGAGCCCAAGGAAAAAATAGGCCCCTAGCAGGATTGGGATCAGAAAAGCCGCCTTCTCGTATCCGGCGGGCGCTACCAGCGCGATAATCTCCCTTCGTAGGCAGCAGACAACCGCAAACATTATCACGCTGGGAACCAGGAACAGAGCCAGAGCGCGGACGTAACCCGCACTCCCTTCATCACCCGATCCCACCTGGAACCTTCCGGCAGCCCATCCAATTGCGAAGGGACGCACCACCGCGACCTCGAGAATGGTCGCTACTTTGTACGCCACGGCATAGACGGCGACTTCCCGCAATCCACGAAAGCCCGCCAGAAAATATCGATCTGCTCCGAAAAGCACGAAATTCCCGAAGCCTGCGATTACCATGGGCAGTCCATACTGCAATGCCTCGTTGGCGAAACTTCTGGCGAACAAGGCCCGTGGCCGGAGAAACGCCAGAAGAATGACCAGCGCCGTGGCCTCCCCTGCTAGCCACGCCCAGGCCGCGACTTGAAGATTCAGGTGTCCTCGCAATGCGGCAGTACCGGAGACGGAGAGTTGTACGGCGACACGGGTAAAAGATAGGCAACCGAAAGCGAACGGGCGATTCTGAGCTCGAATGACACCCATCCCCACATTCAGCATGCTTTGCAACGCGGCGATGAAAGTGCCAACGATGATGAGACCGCCGTGCACTCGGCCGACCCAGATGTCGTGTCCGAGCCAAAACACGAGGATGCCGAGCCCGGATCCGATTGCTCCAAGTACCAGTGCAAGAGACAGGCTTTGCGATACGACCTTTTGTCGCGCTTCAATGTCTTGCGCCAGGTGCCAATGCTTAATGGCGACAGAATCCAAACCGCAGGTCAGGAATACGGCGAAGACCTGCGCTGCGATTGAGAAGAGAGACCAGAGACCAAAGTCCTCTGGAGAAAGGAACCGTGTGTAGATGGGTAAAATGAGGAAGGAAATCGCGCCCGCGAGGATGCTACTTAGTAGGTAGACAGGCTGGTTTCGCAAGAAATGCGTGTATCCAGTCTTCTGTTCCAGCGCAGACATCATCCCGGGTTCACCGTGCTTTTATCATCTTGGGCGCAGGAGAAGGGCGTGGAACCTCATCCCGAAGGCTTATTAGAGCCGACCCGAAAGTTCTTCTATTTTGAGACTGAGGACTCTGTTGCGCGGGTCCAATTCCGCAGCTTTCAGATACTCTGCGAGCGCGTCTACATAGCGTCCTTGCATTTCAAATGCCTCTGCCAGTCCGGCGTGCATTACAGAATTCATGTCACGTGAAACCCGGCTCTCTCCGAACCTGCTTTTTAAGAATTGCCATCGCGCAATTGCTTTCCCGTATTGGCCCGCCCGGAGGTAGGCCATCGCGAGTGCATGATGAATGTGAAGTTGGGTATCGTCGATCCGCAAGGCAGCTTCGTACGCGGAAATTGCGTCTTGAATCCGACCTTCCCTGAAGTATGCCTGACCCGCCAGATAGCGTAAGGCGGCCCGCTCACGAGGATCTTTGATTCGACCCACATGCTCCGCCGTTTTCACAAGCTCCAAGACTGCGGCGGTCTTCCCATCATTCATGTAGCGTCGAACCAGGGCGGACAAGACCTGGAAACTGTTCGGAGCTCCCGGCGCTGCGTCGAGGTACTCATGCTCGGCCTCCGAATCGAACCCTCTTTCAGCGAGAAACTCGGCCAGAATTACACATGTCCTCGGCTCATGCTGGATAAAATCCCGCAATTCTGACACCGACGTCACCGAGCTCCACAGAACTGTGAGGATGTCCTTGGACAATGCGGGATTCTGTCGTAGGACCGTGGAGAAAATCCGTTTCGCAGAGGTAATGTCACCGAGCGCCAGCCAGAAGGAGCCGATGCGATAGTGGAGCTGGGGTTTGTAGGGATCGAGGGAGTCCGAAATGGTCAGGAGCTGGGCGACGGCCTTGCCCGAAGCTTCGAGCCGCTCGGCCGAGAGATTCGCTTCGAGGTTCTGGATAATCGTGGCCTTCACGAATTGGTACTCGGCGGAGCAGGGGTTCAGCTGGATGGCATGGTTGATCGACCATAGCGCTTCGCGCAGGAGGGTGACGAGGCTCGGGCTCGGCGCGCCCCCGCTCGAACCCGCGGCCGGCTGCAGGCTCTCGGTCTCGGCCATGACGGTAAAGAGAAGGGCCCGCTGGTACTGGACCTCCGGCAGGTCGGGGACGAGCCGATCGGCCCGCGCCAGCACGAGCTGCTTGCGCGCCACGATCTTCGGGTCGGGCGGCTTCATGCTGTCGGGGGGATACTCCTTCTGGAGCTCGGCGTACTCGGTCAGCGCGTCCGCGCCTCTCCACTGCGCCGCGGCCAGCGCGCCGAAGCCGAGAAGGCCGGGAATCCCGAGAACGAGGAGCGCAAGGCGCCTACCCATGGGTTCCCTCCCCTTCGGCCCGGAGGGCGGGCGCGGCCAGCAGCGTCAAGCATCCCGCCAGGAACGCCAGCGCCAGGAGATTCGCGGGAATCTGCAATCCGAAATCGAACAGCTCGTGTAGCGCGACGGCCGAAAGCCCCAAGCCGCAGGCCGTGAGCAGGACCTGTCCAGCGACGCGGCCGCGCGCCGAGCGCCACCAGAGCCGCGCCACGCAGGCGATGCCGAGCGCCAGAAGCGCGCCGCCGGCGAGCCCCGACTCGGAGAGGACCTGAAGGTAGTCGTTGTGGGTGTAGTCGTAGAAGGCCGTCGTCGTGGCCTCGCGGTACCGCGGGAAGACGTGCTGGAACGTCCCGACGCCGGTGCCCAAAACCGGAAAGTCCCGCACGATCTCGAGGGTCTTCCGCCACACCGCCAGGCGCCCCCCGGGAGCGGAGAATTCCGTCGTCAGGACGGAGTAGCGGCCGGTCAGGGTCCAGTAGCCGACGCCGTAGGCGGGGATGAGGACGGCCACGGCGAGCAGGGCGATCAGCAGCGTCTTCCGCAGGCTCCAGCCCTGGCGGAACTGCAGGAGGCAGAAGAGGACGGCGCTTCCGAGGCCCAGGATGATGCCGGCGCGGGAATAGGAGAGGACGAGGCCGATGACGAGGATCGCGATGCACAGAATCAGGGTCAAGTTGAGGCTGGCGCGGCGATCGGTCAGCCCGAGGAGGCGCTCCCGCCAGGTTTCGGTCATGGCCGGCGTGCGGAGCCGGGAGAACAGCAGGCCCAGGGCGACGAGCAGCGACATCTCCAAGAATGCCGCGAAATGGTTGCGGTTGATGAACGTGCCGGTCGCCGCTTCGAGGTAGTAGCGCTTCTGGTAGGTGAAGATGTGCTGGTGGCCGCTCAGGTACTCGAGGAGCCCGTAGAAGGCCTCGAAGGTGCCCATCCCCACGAAGACGTAGAGCAGGACCCGCACCTGCCGCGCCGTACGGAACTGGTTGATCAGCAGGAAGAGGAAGACGGTGAAGGCGATCCCTTTGAGCAGGTAGGTGCGCGTCGCGCTCGGCACCTGCGAGATCGGCCGCCAGGCTACGGGGGCGACCGGCGCCTGCCCCAGGACCGCCGCGTCGGTCGCGGCGATGTCGCGCGTCGTCGCGGCGTAGCCGGGAAGCGTCTTGCCGTAGAAGCCGGCCGTGCCGGGGGAAATCGCCCGCAGCGCCGCGGGCGGGAGCGGCACGAGCTGGAAGCCCATCAGGAGGAGAAAGCCGAGAGGCGCCAGGAGCAAGGAGGCGAAGTGGACGCGGGTACCGGGAAACAGGAAGAGGCGATACATGAAGAGAAGCCCGACCAGGGCGACCGACAGCTCGAGGGGAGAGTAGGCCCACGGCTCGACCGAGCCGAACGGGAGCGGGGCCACGGCCACGATCACGAGGAGGCCGCCCCGGATCAGCGTGTCGAGGGTTCGTTCCAGGCGGCCGGCATGCTTCATCAAGGTCGGAACCCGTTCCGGGGGGCTGTCTAGGCCACGGGAGGCGGAGTGGTGCCCGCCGCTTCTCTCCCTTCAGAGTCGGTTTCGTAACGGTAGTGACGGTAGCGATAGCGATACGAGTAATAGTCGCCGGCGTGGACGTCCATGTCGTTGAGAACGACGCCGAGAATGTTGGCCTTGGCCTGCTGGAGCTTCTCGCGCCCGCGGATGGCCGCGGGCTTCGCGGTGCGGCCGCACTGGACCACCAGGATCACGGCGCCTGCCTTGGCGGCCATGATCACCGGATCGGCGACCGAAAGCAGCGGCGGAGAGTCGATCAGGACGTGATCGAACTGGGAGCTCTTGCGGAGCGTTCCCAGCAGGAAGTCGAAGTGCTCGGAGGCGAGCAGCTCGGACGGGTTCGGCGGGATCGGCCCGCTCGCGACCAGGAAGAGATTCGGGATCTCCGTCTCCTGGACGATCTCCCCGAGGTCGGCATTGCCGGACAGGTAGCTGGAGAGCCCGGCGAAGTTGCCGGCGCCGAGGGCCTTGTGCAGCCGCGGCCGCCGCATGTCGCCGTCCACCAGAAGGACTCTCTTGCCCGACTGGGTCAGGGTGATCGCGGTGTTCAGGGTGGTGACGGTCTTTCCTTCCTGCGGCTCGCTGCTGGTGATGACGATGATCCGGGGCGGCGAGTCGGCGGTGGAAAGGAGCAGCGAGGTGCGTAGCGTCTTATAGGCTTCCGAGGCGGAGGAGGTGGGGTCCCGCATCGTCACCAGGTCGACGGCGGGCGACACCGGCTCGCGCTTGACCCGCCGGCTCGCGGCGAGCTCGCCAGGGCCGCTGGCCGAGACCACCATGGGAATGGCGCCGAGCACCGGGAGCTGCACGAACTTCTCGACGTCGGCCGTCGACTTGATCGAGTTGTCCAGGTATTCGAGGAAGAAGGCCATCCCCACGCCGAGCCCGAGGCCGACGACGAGGCTGAGGAGGATGTTCAGCTTCTTGTTCGGACGGAAGATCGAATCCGGGATCTCGGCCGAGTCCACGACCCAGATGTTGCCCGTGCCGGCCACGTTCTTGAGGCGCGACAGCGACCCCGTCTCGGATTCGCGCTGCATCAGCCGGTTCAGGATCTCGCGCTTCGAGTCGACCGCGGCCTTCAGGTTGGCGTACTCGACGGCGTACTGCTTCTGCTTGATCGAGTCGCTCTTCTGCCCCTCGAGCGCGCCCCGCACGGTGCGTTCGTGCGCCGCCGCCTGGTTGTACTCCATCTTGGCGGTCTTCAGCGTGTTGTCGTAGATCTTCCGCGACTCGGTCGCCATCCCCTCCCGGGCGTTGTCCCATTCCGCCTTCAGACGCTGCATGTCGGGCCAGTCGGCCTTGAACTGCTTCGACTTCTGGGTGTACTCGCGCTCCAGCTCGGCGGTCTTCTGGCGGAGCTGCTGGATCAGGTTGCTCTGGGTCACCTCGGGAATCGACTCGGGGCTCGTCGTCTCCAGCTCGCGGTAACGGGCCTCCTTGCGGGAGGTCTCGACCTGCGCCTCCAGGACGTCCTGGTTGAGCTGGCCGAGCTTCTGGTTGACGATGTTCTCCTTCTCGTCGAGGCCGATGATCTGCTTCGCCTCGCCGTACTCGTTCAGCTTCGCCTCGAGATCGGAGATCTGCTTCTTCATCTCGTCGGTCTGCGTGGCGATGAACTCACTGGCCTGGGCCGTCGTGTCGTAGCGGGCCGACTGGTTGAACTCGATGTAGGACGTCGCCACCGCGTTGGCCACGCGGCTCGCCAGCTCGGGATCGACGCTGATGAAAGAGATCTCCACTAGGTGCGTGTTCTTCAGCGGGTTGATGTCCAGGCCGCCGAGGGTGAACTCGATATAGGGCTTGTCGGGATCCTCGGGGAGGCCCTCCAGGGGCGACTTGCGGACGAACGACGAGAGCCTCTGCATCAGCCCCTTCCCCTTCGAGCGGGCCACGACCCGGTTGACCACCGGGTCGTTGCGCAGGTCGAGCTTCTGCATCGCCTTCCGGGCGACGTTGCGGCTCGACAGGAGACGGTACTGCGTCTGGTAGAAGTCGTTGTACGAAAGGTAATCGTAGCCGACCGGCTGGACCTGCTGGAACTGCAGGACGTTCGGCTGCTCCCGCTCGATCTGGATGGTGCAGGTGGCCATGTAGGTGGGGGCGATCAGGAAGGATCCGAGCGTGACGGTGATCACCAGGACCAGGACGGCCGTGAAGACCACCCAGCGCCTCTGGACCAGGACGGTCCAGTATTCCATCAGGTTGATTTCCCGGGAGGCGGCGTTTTCGCTCATCAGAAGAAAGTCTCCGGGACGTAGATGCTGTCGCCGTTCACCAGGACCATGTTGGCCTGCTTCCCCTTCCGCACCGCCTTGAGATCGACCTTGTACATCTCCTGGGCCCCGTCCGGGCGGTTGCGGATCAGCACGATGCCCTTCTGCGAGGCGCGCTCGCTGAGCCCTCCGGCCGCGGCGATCGCCTGCAGGAGGTTCAACGGCCTGGAATTCTTGTATTCCACCTCGCCGGGCTTGCGCACCGCCCCGTCGACGTAAACGTGCAGGATCCGGTCGATCGGGATGTTGATCACGTCGCCGGGGAGGATCGGGATGTTCAGCTCCGGGTTCCCCTTGATCATCAGGTCGTCGAGATCGACGTCGATCCGGGTCGTCGCGCCGGAGCGATCGGACCGGAGCACGTAGAGGTCCTTGCCGGCCTGCTGCGTCAGCCCGCCCGCCTCGGAGATCGCTTCGAGCAGCGAGCGCTGGCCGAGCATCTCGACCGTCCCCGGCTTCTCCACGGCCCCCACGACGCTGACTTTCTTGCTCTTGGCTTCCTTGACGAAGACCGTGACCTGAGGATCGGTCAGGTATTTCGCGCTGAGGAGATCGCGCAGGCGCGCCTCGGTCTCCTTGACGGTGAGGCCGCTCACTGGGATGACCCCCAGAAGCGGCACCGAGATCGTGCCGTCGCCTGAGACGCGCACCGTGCGGTTCAGATCGGGCTGCTCGAAGACGTTGATCTCCAGCAGATCCTCGCCGCCGATGACGTAGTCCGAGCGCTCGGTCGGCAGCATGACGCCGAGCCGCGCGGGCGAGGCCGTCCCGGCGACTCCCGCGTCGGGCCTGGAAGGGGCGTCGGTTTTCGGAGGAAGCGGGGCGCTGCCGGCTCCCGCCGCCGCTCCTGCCGCTCCCGGGACGGCTGCCGCGGCGGTGTCGAAACGGACCACCAGGGTGGCCCCCTCGCCGCGCACCGTGGAGGGGCAGGGCCGCTTCAGATCGAACACGACCTGCGTCCCCTGGACGCCTCCCGTCGCGGCGGAGATCGAGATGCCGCTCACGACCTCCGAGTCGACCGGCAGCTTGGCCTCCTTGATGGCGTTACGGACGTTCGGAAGCTCCAGCACGACGCGGGGCGGCTCGGAGTCGACCCGGCGGCTGAACTGAAAGGCCCCGTCGCAGATCAGCAGGAAGGCGCCGCTCCGGCCGTCGGGGCGGACGTCGAGAAGCGAGGTGACGCTCTTTTCCGGGAAAGCGGCGGCGGGGACGAGAAGAAGCCCCGCCGACAGGGTCAAGAGGACCGCGCGCCGCCGGAGCCCCTGAAATGCCCTCTGGTTCATGTTTTCCGCCATCTCCGTCGAATTCTCCTGATTCTATCAGAAGTTATACGCGTAGGTCACCATCGCCGTGTTTCTCCGCCGATCGAGGAAATCGAAGGTGGAGAGGCGCCTCCAGCGACCCACCCGGAGGCCCAGGCGCGCCTGGTTGTTGAACCGGTAGGAGGCGCCGGCGAAATAGGAATGCAGGTGATCGGTCCGGAAGCCGTCGACCAGGACTCCCGTGTCGAGGTCGAGCTGGGTGGTGAGCTCCGGGTAGTCGACGCGCTGCCGGTCGCCGCCCACCTCCCCCGCCACGCGATCGGTCAGGAACTGCGTCAGGGTTGCGCCGTAGCCGGTGAAAACGTAATAGACGTTGTTGGGGGCGATCGTGAACCCGGTGCTTCTCTTTCCCCGGCCTTCCAGGTTGGTCCGGCCCGTCATCCGGTAGAGGAGGTTGCCCTCTCCGACGAGCCCATGGAACCCTTGCTGCTGCGGATCGTCGGGATCGAGGTTCTCGACGCCGACTTTGACCGAGCCCCGCAGGAACGCCGAAGGATCCAGGTCGAAGCCCAGCGAGATCCGGCGGGACTGGGAATCCTTGGGCTTCCCTTCCGGCTTGTCGAAGGAGATGCCCCTGCCTTCCCATTCCACCAGGAAGGTGGTCTTGGGCAGGAGCTTCTTCCGTCCGGTGACCCTCAGGTTGTTCTCGACCCGGTTCTCGAAGTCGGGAATGTTCTCCCCCTCCTCGCTGTCGCTGATGTAGCGGAAGCGATCCCTGCCGAGCCGCAGCTCCAGGGACGATCGCGACAGCTCGTATTTCACGCCGGCGCCGAAGATCCGCTCGTTGCGCCGGATCCGGAAGTCGAACTCCGCCGTGCTCGGCCTTTCCTTGAAGGTCATGGCCTGGAGCTCGGTGAAGAAGGTGAGCTTCTTCAGATAGACGTTCGACTGGAGCCGCGCGGCGTTGTTGAAGTGGTTCTGGGAGGAGGTCTGGGCGAACCAGACGTAATCGAGCCTTTCCTCCGCGGCGATCGCAGCGCGGTTGGAGAAGAAGGTCACCACGCGGAAGCCGCCCTCGGCGGTGGAGGTGAAATCGGTCACCCGGTCGTTGTCGTCCAGGAAGACGTTGTCGTCGTAACCGGTGTCCTTGAAGAGGAGGAAGGGGCGCATGCGGAAAGGACCGACCCGCATCATCCCTTCGAGCGGAAAATCCTTCTCGAGGCTTCCAGCGAGCGGCAGGCCCGGGGCGCCGAGCAGAAGGAGGGCGAGGCTCAGGAAAGCTCGGCGCATGCATTCCCAGGGATGGAGCGGTTTGGGCGGAAAGCCCGCCAGTCCTGAATTCTAAGGGATTTCCAATCCAGGGGTCAATGGAGGTCCATGCGTGTTGCGTCTGCGAAATAGCGTTAACACCGAGGCCGTCGAGGCGCCCGGATCGCAAGGCGCGACGAAGCGCCGCGTACCCGGAGTGGTACGCCAGCGAGGCGCAACGCAGCGAGCCGGGATGGATCGACGGCCAAATGTAACGCGATTGAGGAGACGCAACACCCACTAAGCTTTCATGAGGGCGCCGACGATGAGGAGGCCCCAGACCACCTTGCAGAGGACGAAGTCGTTCATCGGCAGCGAGTCGCAGATCTCGGAGAGGGTGCGGGTCTCCTGGCAGAGAGTCAGGATCTGCCGCTCCCCAGGCATCAGCCTCGCCCGCTCCGCGAGATCGTCCGCCTCCTTGGTGGACCGATACTCCGTGCTCAACCCGCCCACCACCTCGTAGACGCGGGCCCACGAAGGGATCCGCCGCACTCCTTCCAGGATCAGCTCCAAGGGGTGGGCCTTGATCGATATCTCCTCCGCGGCGGCCGCCGTCTTCTCCAGCTCCCAGCTCCCCTCGGTCCAGGCGAAGACGCTGAACACGATGTCCTTGAGCTGCTCCTGCAGGGCGCGGTCGAGATCCTCCTCGGTGATCTTCTTGCGCGCCCGGAGGACCTCGCCGTGACGCTTGTGCTCCTTGAGCGCGGTATCGAGGCAGGTCATGAGGTCGGGCAGCGAGACGATGCCGCGTTTCAGCAGCGTCTGGACGAGCCGATCGTCGCGGTCGGTGGAGGTCGCGAAGGTGATCTGGCCGCGGTTCAGGTGGAGCGCTTTGGTCACGGAGCCTTGCCGGAGGACGAGCCTGCCCGTCTCTCCTTTCCGGTGAAGCCGGTGGACCAGGACCGGCACCGTATCCGACTGGATCTCAGACCCTATCCTCTCGGTCATCGTCGGCTCCCTCCCCTGGATGGTTCCGGCCTCGAGGTCATTGGAGCAGCTTCCGGGCGCGGGCCGCGACGGGAGGCCCGTCGTTCGATTCCAGGGTGGCGTCGGGAGACGCGGCCGCCTCCTGGAACGCGGTCCTGGCCTCGGGGACCAGCTCCTTCTTCTGGTAGCACAGTCCCTGATAGTAGCGCACCGTTCCCCGGGAGATCCCCGGCCCGGCCGGAAGGCTCGCGAGATTGAACGCCTCGGTGAGCGCCTTGTCGTAGGACTGGAAGTGCATGAAGGCGATTCCGAGGTTGACGAGCGCCAGAGAACGCTCCAGGGGCGTGTCGGCCCCCCGCGACATCTGCCGGTAGTCGCACAGGATCTTGTTGTAGAAGTAGTCAGGCGAGTTGAGCGGCACGAGCACCGGCGTCGACCCGACGGTCACCGGAACGGTCAGGACGGGCCCCTCCCGCTTCACTCCGAAGACCGCCTTGTCGTTCTCCTTCCATCCTGAGGAGGGCGCCAAGCTCCGCGCCTCGGAGATTTTCTTGCTGTTCATCGTGACGATCTGATCGCCGGGCAGCAGCCCGGCGCTCGCCGCCGGCGAGCCCTTCGCGAGGCGCACCACGACCGGCCCCTCGCCGATCAGACTGTCGGAAAACGCGGCGCCGACCCACGGCCGCGACTGCTCCGGGACCCGGTCGAAGCGGGCCAGGACCGCCCGCACGTCCTCTTCGTGTGTCAGGTCGATGGCGGCGCGGTCGGGGGCCGGCTGGTCGGCCGCATAGAGCCACACGGTGGACGTTCCCTTCCCCGAGGGCTCCTCGATCGACAGGACCGCCATGAGGAGATCCGCCTGGAATTTGTTCAAGGCGTCCAGGACGCGCGGCGCGGGGATCCCCTTGCCTTTCTTCAGCTCGTCCACCCCCTCCGGGCGGGTCATCTCCTTGACGAGCGCCTCGCGGAACGTCTTCAGATCGTCGTTGGCCCTCACCTGGTTCACCGATCGGAGGGTCTTCAGCCCTTCCAGCAGGGTCGCGTCCTCGTCGCTCCAGTTCAGCCTGCCCCAGACGTCGAGGCGGAAGGTCCCCAGATAGAGGAGCGTCGGACGAAGCCTGGCGTCGAGGGTGTTCAGGACGTCCGGCTTGATCCGGACTTTCTCGAACCAGGTCCCCTCCCCTTTCTTGACCAGGCGAATCTCCTGCTCGCCGGCGCACACGGTCGTCTGCTGGAGCGGCGTGGTCCCCTGGGATCTTCCGTTGACGAGAACCTCGGCGCCGGAAGGGTGGGAAGTGATCGAGATCTGCCCCATGTCCTGCTTCAGGACGACCGGCTGGAAGGTCTGGGGAGCGTTGCGTTCGACGTCCAGAGTCACGGTGACGCTCCGGGGGGTCGGCTCGTAGCACTCCTTCTCGAACCGGACCTGATGGTCGCCGGGGGTCACGTTGGGGACGAGCAGGGGCGCGGAGGCCCGGGCGGGGTCGATGCCGGCGTCCCGGGCCAGGGATTGCTGCTCCGGGGGAAGCGTTCCGAAGGTCGTCCCGACCAGCTGTCCATCCACCAGGACGTTGACGCCATTCGGCTGCGTGACGAACTGGAGGATGCGGCGGTTCGGCTTGAGACGGACCTCTTTCTTCAGCTCCGTGCGCGGGGTCACGGCCACGTCCTCCTCGTAGTCCTCGAAGCCTTTGAGGACGAGCCGCAGCTTGTAGGTTCCCTGCATCAGGGCGCGGCCGACGATGGGAGTCTTGTCCAAGGGGTCCTCGCCGAGGAAGGCTTCGGCCCCAGGCGGGTCGGTGGCGACCGAGAGGCTGCCCACGCTGGCTTTCTTCACGTCGTTGAACAGCTCGATCACCTTCGGGGAGACCATCTTCGAATCGATCTGGTAGTCGATCTTGACCTTGAGGAGCTTCTGGAAGTCGGCCCGGGCTCGCTCGCGATCCCCCTGGTTGAAATAGGATCGCGCCCTCAGGTCGAGCGCCTCGGCGATCTTCTTGACGACGTCCGCACCCACGTCCTGGACCTTGCCCCCTTCGTAGAGATCCACCACGGCCGTGAAATGCCCGATCGCCTCCGGGAAGTTGAGGGAGAGGAAGGCGGCCTTCCCTTGCGCCAGCCGGTGATCCAGCTCCGCGAGCCCGGCGGTCAGATCCTCCTCTTCCTGGGCGGTCGCGACCGGGAAGAGGGCCGGCGTCGCGAGCAGCGACAGGAGGAGCAGCGCCCACGCCCGCCTGGCGGCCCGGCCGGAGGGGAGGGCGGCGGCTCTACTGGTATCGCAGGATGGCATCGGCCTTCCGATCGTAGACGTAGATTCGTCCCTGGCGATCGACCTCGAGCCGCTCGGGCGCCACGATGCCCCCCTTGGGGCGATCGGGGCCGAGAGTCGAGAGGATCTTCTTTCCCGAAGGGTCGAGGACCATGACGCGGCCGGTTCCCAGATCCGCCACGTAGAGGTCGCCCAGCTCGTCGACCGCGAGATCCGCCGGCTCGGAGAGGGAAGCCGGGGCGTCGCCCACGCGGATTCGGCCCATCGTCTTCCCCGCCTGGAGCACCGTGACGCTCTTGTCGCGCGTGTCGAGGACGTAGATCTGATTGTCGAATCCGATCCGGATGTTCCCCAGCCTCCCTCCCGCCGATCGATACACGGAGGTGCGGAAGTCAAGACCGCGCCCAAAGAGAAGGACTTCGCCCGTCTTGGCGTCTCCCACGTAGATCCTGCCGTCCCGGTCGACCGCGATTCCCGAAGTGTCACGGACGGGCCGGGGGGTGGTCGAATCGGAGCGGACGAGCGGCTGCTGCTTGTTCGCCGAGAGGATGCTGCCGGCGCCTGCCACGACCGGGCGGCCGCGCCGGTCCACGGCCGCCGACTCCGCGTCGGGGAAGACGATCTTCCCGGCCGGACGCCCCTTCGGATCGATCACCACCGCGATCCCCTGCTTGCCGTCGGCGACCAGAAGGTTGCCGTCGGGGCCGATCGCCATCGAGCTGACGGAGCGCAGGCCGAGGGTCTCGAGGCGGCCCGAGAACGAAGGATCGGGAGCGTAGGTCACACTCCGGCCCGTGGCCGGGATCAGGCGGAGGCGGTGGAGCAGCGTGAGCTTCTCCTTGGCCGCCTGGGCCTCCGGTTTGGCGGGATAGAGATCGCGGACCTTCTGGTATTCCTCCATGGCGCGCGGATAGTCGCCGGTCCGGTAGAGGGAATAGGCGTAGTCCAGCCGCGCCCGGGCCGCGCCCGGGAAGGACGGGACCTGCTCCAGGAGCTTGGCGAAGTCCTCCAAGGCGGGGTCGTAGGCGCCCGAGCGCATCTGGCTCATGGCGGCGCCGTAAAGGGCGTCCCCCGCCAGCGGACTGTTGGGGTAGACGTTCGCCACCGCGGTGAAGGCAGCATAGGCCTCATCGGGGCTGAACTTCGGATTCTCAGGCTCCAGGGCCAGCAGTCCCATCTTGTAGAGGGCGTCCGGCGCCCGGGCCGATCCTCCGTAATGCTTGCGAATCCGCTCCAGCAGGGCCGACGACTTTTGAATATTGTCCCGGGTGGCGTTGCCGATCTCTTCGGGGCTGGTGACGGGGTAATGGAAGGAGGCGGCCTGGTAGAGGGCGTCGGGCGCCTGCGGCGCGCTGCCGTAGGAATCGTAGATCTGCTCGAAGCCCTTCAGCGCCTCGTCCGACTTCCCGCCCCGGAGGAGCTGGAGGGCGGTCTCGTAGAGCTTCTGGACGATTCCGCCGTCTTGCGCGGCGGCGCCCGGCGGCAAGAGAAGCAGGCAACAGAGAAGGGCCGGCAGGTATCGGGTCGGCCTCGGCGGCGTCATGGCACCTTGATCAAGGATTGAAGATGAATCGCAGCGGCTCGGCCGACTTCCCGGCTTCGATCGTCACTTGCTTCTTCTGGGCCTGGCTGGGGTCGGTGTCGGGCACCGCGGTGATCACGTGCTCTCCGGCGGCGATTTCATGCCCGTTGATGGGCGGATAGTCGAGGAACTCGCCATCGACGTAGATCTTGCAGTTTGAAGGCTCCGCCTGGACCGTGAGCAAGCCGACGCCGGGCCAAGCTTGTTTCAGGGCGATCGTCTTGGAGCCGGTGATTTGGACGCTCCGGGTTGTGGAGAAGAAAACCTTGGAGCTCTTGAACGTGAGGTTGTGCTTCCCTTCCGCCAGCGTCAGGGTGCCGTCCCTGATCGGGATGGGCGTCTTTCCTTCGTACGCTTCGAGCGGAAAGGAAGGCATCGATTCGAGGCGCGCGTAACCGGGGGGAATCTCCGAAAGCCCGACGCCCCCCATCAGGTCAGAGATCTCCTTCCAGGTGCTGTTCTCGTCGAAGTGGCGCACCCACTGCTGGTAGTTCTCCTTGCGAAGCTCGAACGTGTGCGGTTCGCACGCGTTGTATCTCGGCACGACGTAGGGCGTCTTTCCCAATTCCTTGCCATCCATGATGACCTTCGCCCCCCGCGGGTTGGAGTCGATCGGGAGATCTTCCACCTTAGGAGGCAGGTCTAGCATGTCGTATTTAGCCAGCAGGCTCGAGCCCTTGACGAGGATCTTATTCTGGCGGCAACCCAACACCGCCTGGAGGTCGTGCTCATTGCTGTCGCCTTCCGGAAGGATCAGGACCGGGTCCTGCAGCTCGCTGTTGTCCAAGTAGAGATGCGTGCCCGGCTTGACAACAACTTTTGCCTGGTTCTGCGGCTGCTTGGAAAGGGGCGCCGCCGGCGGCTTGGCGATGGCGGGGAAGCCGAACCCTGCCTGCGATTGCTCGGAGACGTGCGCCGCGCCGGCCACCGGCGGCCGGGCGTCCTCCTTGTCGACCTCGTGCACGCTCCGGGGAAACAGGAGCACGGCCGCCAGGAGAATCGTGGTGAACGCAGCGATCTTGAACGGCTGGCCCGCGAAGAAGGGGACTTTCGCCGGCGGAAACCGGCGAAGCCGCGCGGCGGTCCGTTCGAGCGGAACGGGACGCGGCCCCGCTTCTTCCTTGCCCACCTTCAGGGTGGGCGGTCCTGGGGCGATCTTCACCTTGAGGTGGTAGGTGGAGTAGTTATTCATCGCGTCGATGAACTCCGCCCCGGTCTGGAAGCGCTCCGCGGGCTCCTTCGCCAGCGCGCGCTTCAGGATCCCGTCGAAGGCGGGCGGCAGCTTGCCGTTGAGGATGCGGGGCGGGCGCGGCTCCTCGTAGAGAATACGGTAGATGATGGTCGAGATGGTGTCCCCGGAAAACGGCCTCTCCCCGGTGAGCAGCTCGTAGAGGACGACTCCGAGCGAGAAGAAATCGCTCCGGCCGTCCATCGGGCGGCCCGAGATCTGCTCGGGCGACATATAGTTCGGCGTGCCGATCAGGACGCCGGCCTGGGTCAGGTTCGCCTGGGGGGATTTGGCCAGCCCGAAATCGGTGATCTTGAGCAGATCCCCGCCCATGAGCATCAAGTTCGCGGGCTTGATGTCGCGGTGGATGACCTGGTTCTTGTGCGCGTAGTCAAGAGCGGCGCAGGCCTGAGCCATTAGCGCCAGGACCCGCGGCAGAGGAAGGAGGCTGCCCGGACGGGTGCGCGACTCGAGGGTCTCCCCTTCGATGTACTCCATGGCGATGTAGGAGAGGTCCTTCTCCTCCACCACGTCGTAGACCGTAATGATGTTCGGGTGGGTCAGCTTGCCGGCGGCCTGGGCTTCCCGGACGAAGCGGTGGCGGGCCTCCCGAGCTTCCTCGTCGGAGACACCCGGAGGGATGGCGATCGTCTTGATCGCGATTCGCCGGTCGATCTTGGGATCGTGGGCCAGGTAGACCACGCCCATGGCCCCTTTCCCAATCTCCCGGATGATTTCGAAACGTCCGAGCGTCTTGGTATCCATTAACTTTTTATGGCTCTTCTTCAGAGCCGACCGTCCGACGGCGGGTTCCCCCTCTTGGTAGTATTCTAGGTTTGGCAGAGAGGAGAGTCAAATAGAAACGGCAGAATTGTTTACGAGGGGTTTTTGAGGCGCGGAAGAGGCCCATTCGAACAGCCAACCGGGCGATTCGTCAGGATTTGGACGGATCGGCCGCCGGGACGATTAGAATCGCGCGCCATGCCGGCGAGCCTCCGAACCCTTTTCCTCAATGGACTCAACCGTGGGCTGAGGACTTCCTGGGTCCTGATCCGGGTCATTCTTCCCACTTACATCGCCGTCGATCTGCTCAAATCGACGCCCATCATCCCCGCCATCGGAAGGGCCTTCGGTCCGATGATGCAGCCCCTCGGGCTGCCCGGCGAAGCGGCGATGGCGCTGGTCCTGGGCCTCCTCGTGAACCTCTACGCCGCCATCGGCGTGCTCGCCCCTTTGGGGCTCACCACCGGGCAGGTTACGGTCTGCGCCCTGATGCTGGGGCTGGCCCACAGCCTGGTCCTCGAGTCGGCCGTCCTGCGCACGCTCGGAACGCGCTACCTGACGCTGACCGTCTACCGGCTGGCGATCGCCCTGCTGGCGGGATTCGCCGCCGCCGCCGTCTTGCCGTGAGGAGGCGGGCGTGGGTCTCCTGAGCACCTGCCTGGCTTCGATCGAGCACGGCGCGCTCTTCTGCCTTAAGCTGCTCGCCTTCCTCCTGCCGATCCTCGTCGCCTACGACATGGCGACCGCCTCCGGGATCTTCCGCGGCGACTCCCCCCGGGCCCGGAGAGTCCTCGCGGCGCTGGGGCTCTCCCCCGCGAGCGGAGCTCCCCTGCTGGCGGGACTCTTTCTGGGAATCGCCTACGGGGCGGGGATCCTGATCCCTGCGGCGCGCCAGGGGAGGCTTTCACGGCGGGAGGTGCTGCGGCTCTGTCTCTTCCTCTGCACCTGTCACGCCATCCCCGAAGACACCCTGATCTTCGTCTTGGCGACCTCCCATGGCGGGTGGCTCGCGGCCGTCCGGCTCTTCGTGACGCTGGTCGCGATCCGGCTGGCGCTCGCCGTCCTCGTGGTCCGTCTCGCCGGACGGTTCGTGCTGCCGCGATTGGAGCCCGAAGGCGCGGCTTGAAAGAGTAGAGGAGAGGAGACGATTGCGCGCGGGCGGCCCAGGGGCTAGGATAAAATCATTCTAAAGGGAGCTGCTGCCGATGAACGTCATCGATTCCACGCCCGAATTCGTCTCCGGCGTCTACCAGCGCATGACCGAGCGGCTCGCCGCCGTTCGCGCGCGCCTGAAGCGCCCGCTGACCTTCGTCGAGAAGATAATCTTCTCCCACCTGAACGACCCGGCGGGACAGGACCTCCGCCCCGGCGAGAGCTATCTCATGCTTCGCCCCGATCGCGTCGCCATGCAGGACGCGACGGCGCAGATGGCTCTGCTCCAGTTCATGGTGGCCGGGCGGCCGAGCGTGGCCGTCCCCACGACCGTCCATTGCGACCACCTGATCCGGGCGCGGGAAGGGGCCGCGGCCGATCTCCACGTCGCCTTCCACGAGAACCAGGAGGTCTACGAGTTCCTGAAGGCGGCGTCGAGCAAGTACGGGATCGGATTCTGGAAGCCGGGGGCCGGGATCATCCATCAGGTCATCCTGGAGAATTACGCCTTCCCGGGCGGGCTGCTGATCGGCACCGATTCGCACACGCCGAACGCCGGCGGCCTGGGGATGCTCTCGTGCGGGGTGGGCGGCGCCGATGCGGTCGACGTGATGGCGGGATTCCCCTGGGAGGTGCTCTATCCCAAGCTGATCGGCGTCCGCCTCACGGGATCCCCGAGCGGCTGGACCGCGCCGAAGGACGTGATTCTCCACCTCTGCGGGCTGCTGACGACCGAAGGCGGGACGAACCGCGTCCTCGAGTACTTCGGCCCCGGCACGCGCTCGATCAGCTGCACCGGGAAAGCCACCATCACGAACATGGGCGCGGAGCTGGGCGCAACCGGCTCCGTCTTCCCCTTCGACGACCGGATGGAGGCCTATCTGAGGGGGACCTGGCGCGGCGCCCAAGCCGATCTGGCGAAACAGCGCGCCGACATGCTCCGGGCCGATCCCGAGGTGGAGGAGCGCCCCGAGCGCTTCTTCGACCGCGTCGTCGAGATCGATCTTGCGAAACTGGAGCCCTACCTGGTGGGGCCGCATCGTCCGGACCTGGCGCGCAAGGTCTCCGAGGTCAAGGCGGCGGTGAAAAAGGAGGGCTACCCGGAGCGCCTTTCCGTGGCGCTTGTCGGGTCCTGCACTAATTCCTCCTACGAGGACATCGAGCGCGCCGCCGACGTGGCGAAGCAGGCGATCGCGCATCACGCCAAGGTCCCCATCCCGCTGCTGGTCACGCCCGGCTCGGAGCAAATCCGGGCGACCATCGAGCGCGACGGGCAGATGGCGATCCTGCGCAGCGTCGGGGCGAAGGTCCTCGCCAACGCCTGCGGGCCGTGCATCGGCCAATGGCACCGCGACGACATCGTCCTCAGGCCGGAGGGACAGCGGAAGAACGCCATCATCACCTCCTTCAACCGGAACTTCCCGAAGCGCAACGACGGCATCGCCGAGACGATGGCCTTCATGGGGAGCCCGGAAATCGTCATGGCTTACGGCTTGTCGGGCCGCCTGGATTTCAATCCCCTGACCGACGAGATCCAGGGACCCGACGGGAAGCCCTGGAAGCTCTCTCCCCCGAAGCCGGCCCCCGACCTCCCGGCGAAGGGATTCGTGCGGGACGAGAGCGGCTACGTGCCTCCCGCCGACGGCGCGGCCGCCGCGGCGGTGGCGATCGATCCCGGAAGCGACCGGCTCCAGGCGCTTTCCCCGTTCCCGGCCTGGGACGGCAAGGATCTCCTCGACCTGCCGGTGATCCTCAAGGCGAAAGGCCCTTGCACGACCGACCACATCTCCCCGGCCGGTCCGTGGCTGCGCTATCGAGGACACCTCGACAAGATCAGCGACAATCTCTTCGCCGGAGCGATCAACGCTTTCACCCCGGAGCCGGGAACGGGAATCGATCCGATCAGCGGAGCGCCGGCGAAGCTCGCGGCGATCGCCCGCCATCTCAAGAGCCTGGGCCGCAAGTGGGTCGCCGCCGGCGACGTCAATTACGGCGAGGGAAGCAGCCGGGAGCACGCCGCGATGTCGCCCCGGCACCTCGGGTGCGCGGCGATCCTCGCCCGCTCCTTCGCCCGCATCCACGAATCGAACCTCAAGAAGCAGGGGGTGCTTCCCCTGACTTTCGCCGATCCCGCCTTCTACGACCGGATTCGTCCGGGCGACGAAGTGAGCTTTCTCGGACTGTCGGGGCTGGCGCCGGGAGCGCCGCTGGAGGCGAAGCTGCGGCACCAGGACGGCGCCGTAGAGAGCTTCCGGCTGAACCACACCCTGAACCCCGAGCAGATCGAATGGTTCAAGGCGGGCTCGGCCCTGAATCTTCTCCGGCTGAGAGAAGCGGCGAGGTCCTAATCGACGGCGATGGGGAGACGTTCAGGAGAGTCAGGCGGTCCGTGAGAGCAGGGCGTCGTAGGGGTTCGGAATGGCCTGTTCCCGGAAGCGCCGCGTCACGCGCTCGGCGTCATAATCGAATCTCCGGAAATTGACGTCGATGCCCTTGCCGATGTTTCCCGTGTAAATCACCGTATAGCCCGTCCGCGGATCGGAATCGAGAGGCATGCCGACGCTTCCGACGCAGATGAAGTGGTGGGTCCGGACCTGCCGGTGGAAGTGCTTGTGGGTGTGGCCGAACAGGATGACGTCCGCCTCCGACGCCTTCGAGTATTCCCGGAAGGTCAGCTCGTCCGAGTCCTCGTAGAGATACATGGTGTTGTCCAGCGGATTGGCGTGGTAGAGCGCGAACGACATCCCCCCCTCCTGGAACCGCTGCTCAAAGGGGAGGTTGCCGAGGATGTTCCGGCTGATCGCGTTGACGTGCGACGCCGTCCACGGGTATGAGATCCGGGCCGCCTCCATCAGGCGGGGATCGCCGTGGATGGCCCCGGGATCCTCGCCCCCGCAGGAGACGTTCTCGTCCCAATTGCCCCGTACGCCGCCCAGGCCGGCGCTTCGGAGCAACTGGATCACTTCGTCCGGGAAGGGGCCGTAGCCGACGAGATCTCCGGAATGGAAGATCCGGTCGTATCCCTCCTTCCGCGCTTCGGCGAGGCATTTCTCCAGGGCCGGAAGGTTGGCGTGGATGTCTCCGAGGATGATCAGCTTCATGATGGCGTGACGATAGCAGAGCCTGCCAAGCGGTTCAACCGGTCGCGACCCTAGCGGGCGATCGGGATCGAGAAGAAGAAAACGCTCCCGGAGCCCGGCCGGCTCTCGACCCAGATCTCTCCCCCGTGCGCCTCGACCAGGAACTTGGAGATCGAAAGCCCAAGCCCGGTGCCCCCGGCGGATCGCGTGTTCAGGCTCTCGGCCTGATGGAACTTCTCGAAGATCCGCTTCAGATCCTTGCGGGGGATCCCCACGCCGTTGTCCGACACGGAGGCTTGCAGGACGCGCCGCCCCCCGGTGCGATCCCCCGGCGGCTCGGCCCGGATGGCCAGCTCGACCCGGCCCCCCGTGGGCGTGAACTTGAGGGCGTTGGAGAGCAGGTTGTCGAACACCTGGCGGAGCCGCTCCGGGTCGGCGTGCACCGGCGGGCAGGAAGCGGGCAGCGACTCCAGAAGCGCGACCTCCTTCAGCCGGTAGCGGGCCCGGAACTGATCCATCGCGGCGCGGGCCGCCTCGGCCAGCGAGCAGCGGCGGAACCTCATGGAGAGCCGGCCCGACTCGATCTCCGACATGTCCAGGAGATCCTCGACGAGGCCGACGAGATGGCCCGTTTCCTCGGTGATGATGCGCAGCATCTTCTCCTGCTTCCGGTTCAGGGCGCCGATCTTCGCCTGCGTGATGACGTCGGTGGCGGCGCGGATGGAGGCGAGAGGCGTCTTCAGCTCGTGGGAGACGCGCGAGATGAAGTCGGACTTCATCCCGCTGAGCCGCTCGTCCTCCTCGGCTCCCTCCTCGAGAATCGCCAGCGTCCCCCAGAAGGTCCCGCCGGCGTCGCGCAACGGGGCCAGCAGCATCTTGACGCCACCGTCCTCCGGCGACGGCAGCCTCAGCACGTCCGTCCGGACCCCCGCATGCCGGGGGCGGCGCATCTTCTGGAGAAGCGGCCGAACCGACCTGCGCCTCCCCAGGCTCTCGAGCGGCCCGGAGCCGGGAAGCCCCAGCATGCGCCGGGCGCTCTCATTGATCAGAAGGATCCTGCCCTGGCAGTCGGTCAGGACGACGCCGGCCACCAGGCTGCTCACGATCAGGGAAAGGCGGGTCCGCTCGGCGCGCAGGTGCTCGCGCAGCGCCGCGACTTTCTTCGTCTTCTCGGCGAGCGCTCGCCTCAGGAAGGCGGGCGACACCGCCGCGCCCGGCTTTTGCTTCTTGAGCGGGGCCGCGGCCGCCGCGGAGAGAGCCGCGTGAGACTTGAGCATCAGAATTCCCGCACCGGCGAACGACGTCAGCTTCCGAAGTAGCTGACCTCGGCGGTGAAAGAGACGACGGGAACGGTTTCCACCGTTCCGGTCTTGAAGTCCCGGATCTCGATCCCCTTGCGCTCTCGATCGGTAGGGGCGTAGAAGCTCCGCGCCAGCCGCGAGAGGCGCTTGCACAGCTCCTCCGAGAGATCTTCGATCTCGTCCTGCTCTCCGGAGAGGAGGATCCGGAATCCGTACGTGTCGACGAACTCCACGCGCCCGTCCTGCGTCTCGGCGTCCACGAAGCTTTCCGCCTCGCGCCGGAGGGTTTCCAGGCTCTCGGCGTACTTGACCTCGCCGTATTTCTTGCGGAAGACATCCATCGAGCGCGCCTCCCAGCGGAGGATGCAGAAGGCGCCCTGCTCCCCCGCCGCGCGCCGGCGCTCCATCTCGTCCTCGAGCGAGCCGCTGCTCGGGGCGCGCACGCCCACCCGGCGCGACAGCAGCCGCTCGACCAGCCCTTCCAGCTCTTTGGCGCTGAACGGCTTCGTGACGTATTCGTCGGCGCCGCAGTCCTTGCCCCAGTACACGTCCTCCCGCTGGCTCTTGGCGGTGAGAAGGATCACCGGAGTGTCGCCGTGGAGCGGATCGGTCTTCACCTTGCGGCAGACCTGGAATCCGTTCTGTTTGGGCATCATGACGTCGAGGATGAGGAGGTCGGGCTTGTCCCGGTAGATCTTCTCCATCGCCTGATCGCCGTCCGCCGCCACCAGCACCTCGTAGCCGAGCGTCTCCAGGTTCATCTGGAGAACCTCCCGGATGCTGGCGCTGTCGTCCGCGACGAGAATTCTGCCCGCCATCCTCACACCTCTCCGCTTTCCGGGTCGGGCCCTTGGCCGCCGGCGATCGCCGGCGAAGCCTGGCCCGAGAGCTGGCTGGTCATCTGCTGCGCGGCCTTCTCCACGAGCTGCACGATTCTCCTCTGCTTCTCCTCGAGCCGCCCGAGCCGCTCGGTCAGGAGCAGCTCGGCCGCGCCTCGGATCGACGTCAGGGGTCCCCGCAAGTCATGACGGACCTGGCGCACGAACTCCTTCGCGATGTCCTCGTGCATCACGGTCGCCGTGAGATCCACGACGAGCGCCGCCGTCTTGGCCCCTCCCGGCGGGCCGGAGAGCGGGGCCGCGGAGACCTGCAGGTAATGGCGGGATTGCCGCTCGAAAGTCACCAGGCGGTTGACGGGCATGCCCGAGCGGCAAGCCTCCAGGAGGATCTTGAAAATCTCGCCCCGGGGAAAGGCGTCCGAAGAGACGGTGTCGGCGGCGAGGCTCCTCACCGGCCCCCCGAGGATTTTCTCGGTCGGAGCGGAGGCGAAGAGGACTTCTCCTCGCGAGTCGAGGACCATCACCGCGGCCGGAATGTCCTCCAGGGCCGCCTCGGGAAGCGATCCGCCCTCACTCCTCAGGACCCGTGCGGAAACCGTCATGGTCTCTTCCTTCCGTGTCCCCGTTCGCGAGACACCTAAGGCTCATCGTTGCAACAGCAAAGGGTGTGCCATGGCCCGCGCGCTCGGAGCTTTCTCGTAACCTGCTCAAGCAAAAGAAAGTTCTCCGCGCGCCGGGGCCGGCTCACTCGATCGCGGTGACAATGAATTGCCAGGAAGTGCCAATCTCTGTCGGCGCTTTGACGGAAGGCGCGCGACGAAGAGTCCAAGGATAGTTCAGGGAAGGACCGGCGGCCGGGGCCGGCCTGGTGTGGCGTCTCGATCAGGGGGACGGACGCAGCGCGGCGAGCACGCTTTCATCCGCGATCGGCAGGGTGTAATCCTCTCCGCGGCGCGCCATCGCGCCGATCTCCCGCGGCAGGGCGTAGCGCAGCTCTCCCCGGCGGGCCTTCTTGTCGGTCCGGGCGGCGGCGAGGAGCTGGGCGGGGGAGAGGCCGCGGGGCAGCGAGGTCGGAAGCCCGAGTCGATCCAGCAACGCTTCGAGCCGCTCGGCGTCCCGGCGGCCCAGGAGCCCGGCGCGGCAGGCCACACGTGCTTCGAGGACCATCCCCACGGCCACCGCCTCGCCGTGCGGCAGCCGGTAGCGGAGGCGATGCTCCAGGGCGTGGCCGAGGGTGTGGCCGAAGTTCAGGACGGCGCGCCGATGCGCCTCCCGCTCGTCGGCCTCGACGATTCTCGCCTTGACGCGGCAGCAGGCGGCCACGAGCTGGGCGAGAGCATTCGGCCGGCGCCGAAGCAGCGGGCGGACGGAGCCCTCGATCCTCCCGAAGAGCGCCGCGTCCCCCACGACGGCCGTCTTCACCGCCTCGGCGAGCCCGGAGCGGAACTCCCGCTCCGGCAGGGTGGCGAGCGTGGCCACGTCGGCGAACACGGCGGCGGGGGCGTGGAAGGCGCCGATCAGGTTCTTGCCGCGCGGATGATCCACGGCCGTCTTTCCTCCGACCGCGGCATCGATCATCGCCAGGAGGGTAGTGGGGACGGGAATGAAGGGAACTCCCCGCAAGTAGGTGGCGGCCGTGAACCCCGCGAGATCGCAGACGACCCCGCCGCCGAGCGCCACGACGGCGCAATCGCGTCCGCCCCCGTGCGCCAGCATCCGATCCTCCAGCCTCCCCTTCATCTCGCGGCTCTTGGATCGCTCGCCGGCGGGGACGGTCAGGAGGACCGCGTCGAGCCCCGCCCGCTTCAGCCGCGCGAGACTGGCGCGGCCGTACAGGGGGCCGACGTGGCTGTCGGTGATCAAAAAATAGCGGTGGGCCGGAACGCTGGCGCGAAGGCGCCGGGGGAGCGCCGCCAAAAGGCCGCTTCCGACGTGGACGAAGCAGGAGCGCGGCGCGATCGGCCGCGGGCGGATCCGGATCCGACGAAGCGGCGGGCTAATGGTTCCCTTTCAGGGAGGGGAGCTGCTCCAGGTATTCCTCCACCAGCTGCCGGTGCTTGACGTCGTCGAGCGAGGTCCGAATCACCTTCCCGGCGGCGTCCAGGGCGACCTGGACGACGGTTTTTTTCAGCTCGACGACGGCCTGCTTCGTCTCGAACTCGATCTGCTTGCGTCCCTGCTCCAGGACGGCGGCCGAGTCGGCGCGCGCCTTGGCCAGGATCTCGGCGCGTATCTTCTCCGCTTCTTTCTGGCCTTCCGAGACGATGCGCGCCACCTCCACGCGGGCCTGGGCCAGCAGCTCCTTGTGCTTCGCCAGGGCCTCGTCGGCCGTCTGCCGGGCGCGCTTCGACTCCTCCAGGGCCTCGCGGATCGTCTTTTCCCGATCGTCGATGATCGTCAGGATCGGCTTCCAGGCGACCCGCTTCAGGATGAAGGCCAGAAGCAGGAACGTGACGATCGTCCAGATGATGAGCCCGGGCTCGGGCTTGATCAGATCCATGCGATTTCGCTCCTAGGCCTTCATGAAGACCATCAGGATGCAGATGGCCAGCCCGAAGAAAGTCGCCCCCTCGATCAGAGCGGCGGCGATGATCATGGAAGTGCGGATGTCGTTGGCGGACTGGGGCTGCCGCGCCGTGCCCTCCATGGCGGAGGCCGCGAGCTTGCCGATCCCCCCGGCGCCGCCGATGACGGAGAGTCCCGCCCCGATGCCCGCCGCGAGGTGAGCCAGCGAATTCGGTCCGAGTTCCATCTCTCTTTTCTCCTTTCCCTGTGAAGGTTGGGTGAGCGACCCGTCCTAGTGAGGATGCACCGACATCCCGATGAACAGGGAGGTCAGCATCGTGAAAATGTAAGCCTGGATGAAAGCCACCAAGAGCTCGAGAAAATTGATGAACAGCGCGAAGCCGACGGAGACCGGCGCGACCCAGGCCGTGCCGAGGATGAAAATCAGTCCGAGCAGCGACAGGATGACGATGTGCCCGCCGAGCATGTTGGCGAAAAGCCGGACGCACAGCGTGACCGGCTTGATCAGCATTCCGGCGATCTCGACCGGGATCATCAAAGGCAGCAGCCACAGGGGGACGCCGTGAGGAACGAGGTTCCTGAAGTGCCTCAAGACGCCATACTCGCGGATTCCGGCGGCCTGGATCATCACGAACGCGATCAGCGCCAGCGCCAGGGTCACGCTGATGTTCCCCGTGGCGGTCGCGCCCAGGGGAACCAGGCCCAGGAGATTGCAGATCAGGATGAACAGGAAGGTTGTGAGCAGGTAAGGCACGAAGCGGGCGCCGTGCTTGCCGATGTTCGGGACGGCCAGCTCATCGCGGATGAAGAGGATCGCCATCTCGATCAGGTGGCCGAGCCTTCCGGGCGAATGGCGGTGGATGCGCGCGGCCAGGATTCCGACGACCAGGAGAATCGCCGAAGCGATCCACATCATCACGACGTACTTGGTGATCGAGAGATCGAACCCGAACAGGTGGATTTCAGGAAGAGGAACGTGGAACCCGAAGATATCGAGCGTATGGGAGTCGAGGAGGTGCTCGAGGATCATGTGCCCTGCGTCGACCTTCTCGCCGCCGGCGTGCTCCGCGGCGGCCGCGGCCGCATGCCCGGCGCCGCCCGGCTCGGCGGTCTTCGTGGCCTCCTGGGCGAGAAGTGTGAACAAGGACGCCATCGGAATCACCTCGACGCCACGCCGATACGGCGGACCGTCCGGATTTCCAGGACCTGGCAGAGGACGTAGTAGAAGAAGAGGGCCGCCACGAACGGGGCGGGCGGCAGCCTGGTCGCCGCCACCACCGCGGCGAGGGCCGAAAGGAAAATCGCCATGCGTCCCAGCAGGCTTCCCACGATCGCGGCGAGAAAGACTTTCTGCGGCTTCTGGAACGCCCAGATCTGCAGCGCCGTCCCCGCCAGGGCCAGCGCGATCGCGAGGCCCGCTCCCAGGGCCGCGCTGAGCACGCCGCGCGGGCCGGACAGAGCGTGAGCCGCGAGCCAGGCGAGCGGCGCGAAGGCGGCCGCCGTCCCGAGGAGCGCGCCCAGGGCGCGCCAGGTTTCCTTGCGGCTCACTCCGAATCCCCCTTGCTCTTTTTCGATTGCGACAGCACGGCGCTGAAGAACTGCACGAATCCCAGGGCGATCCCCAAGAACAGGCCGGTCACCAGGAGCCAGGGGCCGGTGCCGAGCCGCCGGTCAAGCCACCACCCGCCCACGCTCCCCGCCATGACGAGCACCGCCAGAACCAGCCCCAGATTGAGAAGGGGCGCAGCCTTCGTCATCGCTCTCGCGAAGGCGCTCTGATCGCGGTCTTCCGTCATTGCTTGCCGGCGGCCTTATAAGCTCATCAGCGATCGCCGGGTGAATTCCAGGAGCGCCTGGGGCCGCAATCCCACCAATAGGTTGAACGCCAGGCAGATGCCGGTCGCGGCCACCAGCCAGGGCGAGACGGCGTAGCGCACCGTATCGGCCGGCTCCTTCAGGTACATCATCACGACGACGCGCAGGTAGTAGAAGGCCGACACGACGCTATTGATCACCATGACGACCGCGAGCCATCCGAAGTGCGCCTTCATCGCCGCCGAGAAGAGGTAGTACTTCCCGATGAAACCGGCCGTGGCGGGAATCCCGGCGAGCGACAGCATGAACACCAGCATCGAGAAGGCCGCCATGGGGCTGCGCTGCTGGAGGCCCGAGAAGTCGACGACCCGGTCGCCCGCGAGGTTCTCGCGGCGCAGCATCACGACCAGCGCGAACGCCCCGATGTTGATGAAGGTGTAGACCATCAGGTAGAGGATCACCGACATCTGGCCCCACTGCTGCGCCTCGACGTCGGCGCGCGACATGGCGACGAGCCCCACGAGGATGTAGCCGGCGTGGGCGATGCTGGAGTAGGCCAGCATCCGCTTCATGTTGTCCTGCAGGAGGGCCGTGACGTTCCCCAGCGTCATGCTCGCGACCGCCATGACCGACAGCAGCAGCGTCCATTGATCCCGGAGCGCCTGGAAGGCCACGGCGTAGATCCGGACGAAGATGACGAAAGCGGCCGCCTTCGAGGCGGTGGAGATGAACGCGGTGACGGCGGTCGGCGCCCCCTCGTAGGCGTCGGGCACCCAGCTGTGGAAAGGCACCGCCGCGACCTTGAAGCCGAGCGCCACCGTCAGCAGGACCATCGCCAGGAGGAGCATCCGTGACGGGGATCCCTGGGCCGCGACGACCGCGCCGATCTCGTAGAGGTTCGTCGTTCCGGTCACGGCGTAGATCAGTGAGATGCCGTAGACGAAAACCCCGGTGGAGAAAGCCCCCAGAAGGAAATACTTCATCGCCGCCTCGTTCGACTTCCGGTTCCCCCGGAGAAACCCGACGAGGATGTAGATGGAGATGGCCATCAGCTCCAGCCCGACGAACACGGTGATCAGGTCGGCCGCCGACGCCATGAACATCATCCCCACGACGGAGAAGAAGATCAGGCTGTAGTACTCGCCCGACTGGATGCCCTCGATGTCCAGGTAGCGGATCGAGATCAGGATGCTCAGCAGCGCCCCGGTGAGGAACACCGCCTTGAAGAAGAGGCCGAAATTGTCCAGGACGATGAGGTTTCCGAAATAGAGCAGGCTGGAGTCCTGGAAGGCGGCGAAGCCGTGCTGGTAGTAGTACGAGAAGACCACCCCCAGGGTCAGCATGCAGCCTCCCGCGGCCAGCCCTCCCACCCACCTCTTGATGCCTGGAACGACCGACATCATCAGCAAAATGAAGGCATAGAGGGTCAGCAGCATCTCCGGCCGGATGGCGTAGAGGCTGGGGAGGATGTCGCTAGTCATGCAACTTCTCCGCCGGGACGGGTGCGGCGTTCTTCGTCACAGCGCCAGCGGGCACGGCGCCGGCGGGCAGGACGGGAGCGGGCGACGCGGGGCGCGCCCCGGCCGCGGAGGCGGTCCGTTCTGCCGTGTCGCTGACCTGCGCCACCAGGCGCTGGACCGACGGCTGGAGCATGTTCATGAACGGCGCCGGGTAGAGGCCGATCCAGAACGCCAGGACCACCAGCGGGGCGAGGGTCATGATCTCGCGGAAGTTCAGGTCCTTCAGCACCTGGTTCTCCGGCTTGTCCAGCTTGCCGAACATCGTCCTCTGGTAGAGCCAGAGCATGTAGGCCGCGCCGAGGACGATCCCGAAGACGGCGCAGACGACCCAGAACTTCGGCGAGAAGATCAAGGCCTTGCTGGTGAAGGGAAGCGGGACACTGAACCCGAGGGGGATCTGCCAGGCGCCGACCAAGATGGTGAACTCCCCGATGAAGCCGTTCAGCGCCGGAAGCCCGATGGAGGAAAGCGTCATGATCATGAAGAGCGTCGCGTAGATCGGGAGCTGCTTGGAGAGCCCGCCGAAGTCCGAGATCATCCGGGTGTGCCGCCGCTCGTAGATCAGCCCGACGATCAGGAAGAGCGCGCCCGTCGAGATCCCGTGGTTGATCATCTGGAGGATTCCGCCGTTGATGCCGTTCTCGTTCAGCGCGAAGATGCCGAGCATGCAGAAGCCGAGGTGGCTCACCGAGGAGTAGGCCACCAGCTTCTTCCAGTCCTTCTGCACCATCGCCACCATCGCCCCGTAGAGGATGCCGATGACGGAGAGCGCCAGGACCCAGGGAAGGTAGTGCCGGGTCGCGTAGGGCAGGATCGGCAGCGAGAAGCGGACGAAGCCGTACGTCCCCATCTTCAGCAGGACGCCCGCCAGGATGACCGAGCCGGCCGTCGGAGCCTCGACATGGGCGTCGGGAAGCCAGGTGTGGAACGGGAACATCGGCACCTTGATGGCGAAGCCGACGAAGAAGGCGAGGAAGATCCACTTGGAGAGCGCCAGCCACGCCGGCGCCGTCTCCCGGCCCATCTCCATCAGGGTCACGACGTCGAACGTGTAGTTTCCCGTCGCCTGGCCGTGATAGAAGTAGAGCGCCAGGATCCCCAGGAGCATCAGCACGGAGCCCAGCAGGGTGTACAGGAAGAACTTGATGGCGGCGTAGAGCTTCCGCGGCCCGCCCCAGACCCCGATCAGGAAGTACATCGGCACCAGCATCACTTCCCAGAAGACGTAGAACAGGAAGAAGTCGAGGGCGATGAAGACCCCCAGCATCCCCGTCTGAAGGATCAGCATCATCACGTAATACTCCTTCACCCGTTCCGTGATGGCGGTCCACGACGAGAGGATGGAGAGGAAGCCGAGGAGCGTCGTGAGGAGGATCAGGAGGATCGAGATGCCGTCCACGCCGACGTGGTAATTGGCGCCGATCGAGGGGATCCAGGGGACGTTCGCGGTGAACTGGAAGGCCGGCCCCGAAGGGTTGTAGCGCCAGAAGAGAGGCAGGGAGACCAGCATCCCCAGGAATCCCACGATCGTCGCGTACCAGGCGATGGCCCGCTTCGCTTCGCGGTTGAAGAAGAGCAGGCCCAACGCCCCCAGCAGAGGCAGGAACGTGATGGTGGTCAGGATCCATTGATCGCTCATGGCGCCGGGGACTCCTTTAACGCTTCCAGAAGAGGTAGAGGCTCACGAACAGGAAGATCCCAAAGACGAACACGCTGAGATACGCCTGCACCAGGCCGGTCTGGAGACGGCGGAAGGCGAGGCTCAGCCCTCGGGTCGCGTAAGCCGTCGCGTTCACCAGGCCGTCGACCGCGTATTGGTCGAAGAAGCGGGAGACGTGGCTGAGGCCGACCGTGAAGTGCCGCGAGCCGTTGACCAGACCGTCCACCACCCGCACGTCGAATCCGTGCAGCGCCCGGCAGAGGGCCATGTAGGGCCGCACGACGGCGGCGTGATAGAGCTCGTCGACGTAGTACTTGTTCTCCAGCAGCCGGGCGAGCACCGGGAAGCGCCCGGCGAGGCGCGCCGCAATCTCCGGACGCTGCACGTAGAAGCGATAGGCGAAGAAGATCCCCGCCGCCACGCCCGCCAGCACCAGCGCCATCAGTCCGTACTCCAGCCCCGCCGCCTCCCCCGCCGCCTCGTGGGCCGGGGAAGAAGCCTCGCCGAACACCGGCGCGAGGTAATGCTCGAACCCGTTGAGATCCACCCCGAAGCTCAGGCTCTTCGGGATCCCCACCCA
>DASYRE010000004.1 GCA_036004685.1 Candidatus Polarisedimenticolia bacterium
GGGGAAAGGTAGCTGAACACACCGTCTTGGTGCCGGTCATCTCCGCGCATCGTGGGCTCCTCCGAAAAGTTCCGGAGCATCGTACAACGATGAGTGATCACGTCAACGGGAAAATGAAGGGTTTTTCAGCATCCTGTTAGGCCGACGACTTACGTTGCTGTGAATTACCAAAGGGGGGCCACGATGACTGCCACACTCCGTATCGCGCTTCTCGCCGCGTTGGCAGCCGCTTCCATCCCAGCGGTCGCGACAGGACAGGAAACATCAACCGAAAGCCTCCTTCGCCGAATAGAGCTCCTCGAGCGCGCAAACACCGACCTCGAACGACGCGTACGTGAGCTGGAGTCCCTTATCAAGAGCAAGCCCTCAAAAGGCCGACCTACCACGACCTCCACCAGATCGCCGGACCTTGCGAACTGGCGTCAACTGCGCCGTGGGATGAGCATGGATGAGGCTCGAGAGCTGCTCGGCGAGCCCGAGAGAGTGGAGGGTGGACCTTTTACCACCTGGTATTGGGCCGACGCCGAAGTCGTCTTCACACCCGATAATAAGCTTCTGAGGTGGTCGGAACCTAAACGGTAGGTCCCGAGGATGAGACTCGACGACTTATGGAAGCCGTTGTGCACGCTGGCGGTCTAACGAGCAATTGCTGCTGACGGCGCGAGACGGACTGGCTCGCTTCGCTCGCCTGCCGCATTGGTTGATACTGCGCCGCAGCAGAATTGCGGGCGTTAGACCGCCAAGAGAAGAAGATCGGATGCCAGGATGACCAAAACACCTGCGATTGAAGAGGCCAAGACCTCTCCGCACCTCAAGTACGGCGGCATCATCTCCTTGAGCGAAATCGAGCCGGGGCAGGACGGCGGGAGATCTCCCGGAAAGACGCGGGCCTATTTCTTGAGCGGTGGGCCGAGCCCGGCCGCGTGGACGATTGGCGCCGGGAGTTGGGGGCGCGCGCCGCAGTCTTTCAGGGAAGCGACGCCGCGTCCGACGGCGCTCTCAGCCGACCTGGACGCGAGCCCTCGCCTGCGAGGGGATGCGCGCGGCCGGAGTCAGGATCCCCTGCAAGTTCAAAGGATCCGACGCTGAGACGGTGAGCGGCGAGGGTTCCCGCTTGCGCTGGGCGCGGAGCAGCTCCACCGCCTCGGGCAGGGCGTATTGCTCGCCCGCGAAGCCTGCGATGAACCGGCCGCCGCGGATCTCCCCTTTCAGCTCGAGCGCCCGGCAGGTGCGGACGATGTCGCGCCAGGGAAGCGGCAGCTTCTCGCGCTCGAGCAGGCGCCTTTGCAGGACTCCATAGCGCCTCAAGAGCTGCCGCGCGGCGAATTCCACGAGCGCTTCCCGCGCCTTGCGGTCCGGCGCGGGGGTTCGAACGGCGGAATCGGCGAGCGGCAGGCCGCGGAGCAAAGACCAGCGGCCCGCCGGCACCAGGAGCGATCGCACTCCGAAGCGCCGGTGCTCCTTGCCGGGGCGGAGGAGACGCCGCAATCCCCCGTAGGAATCGCAGGTCATCCATCCTCCCGAGATCAGCTCCGCCAAGGCCATGTGGAGATGCGTCGGCAGGAGGCCGGAAAGGCCCTCCAGCTCCTGGGCGAAGAGCGCGCCGCGCCCGGCGAGGAGGTCGAGCACGGTCCTGCCTCTTCCCGACAAGGCGGCGAGCCGATCCTCGCCGGGTCTCGCCGGCGCTCCGGCCCGCTCCTCCTTCCAGTCCGCCAGGGCGAGCCAGGAGGCGAACTCGCGCCGGGGAAGCAGGCTGATCGGCGTGCTCCGGATCGGCGCGGCGCCCGACTCCCAGATCCTTCCCCAGACCACCTCGCCGGTGAGCGTCAGATGGTCGAGCCACTCGGGGCGGTAGCCGCGGATCCTGCCGGGAAGGATCGACGCCTCCCACGCCGCCGAGGGCGCTTCGAAGCCGGCGAGCTGCTGAATCACCTCGGCGACGCCGCGCGGCCCTTCGAGGCGATGGTCGGGGTCGGCATGCTGCCAGCACCCGAGGAATCTCCAGAACGCCCCGGCGCTGACCGGCTCGATCTCCCGGCGCAGCCGCTCGAGCGTGTAGGCGTGGATCCGCGCCAGGAGCCTGCGGTCGCACCAGGCCTGCCTCCCCTCCAGGCGGCAGCGCAGGACGACCCCTTCGTTCTCGAGGGCGGGCAATTCGGCCCCTTCCTGCTCCGAAAGGACCCACCGCCCGCGCTCCTGCCGAGACTCGACGACCGTCACCGGGCCCAGGGCCCCCATCCGCCCGCGCAGGACGGGCAAAGCCTCCCGCGGCGACTCCGCGGCGAACCACCGGTCCCCCTCCCGGACGACACGGGACTGCGCGGCCAGCTCGCCGATCCATTCCTGCCAGCCCGACGCCTCGACTTCCGAAACCGTCGCGTAGCCCATCCAGAGCAACGCCTCGTGCACTTCCTCGGCCGATTCGGCCTGCGGCCAGGCTTCCTCGCGCACCCGCGCGACGGCGTCAGGGTCGAGCGCGCCGACGGTGTCGGCGGTCGCGTCGTCCAGGCTCCGCCGCCGCATCACCGCCTGCGTGCGCCGCTCCTCCAAGGGGGCGTCGTCGAGGAAGGCGTAAGGCAGGGCGTTCAGGACTCCCAGGGCGAACGGGGAAGGCTCGGTCGTGTCGACGGCCAGCCGGCGGATCCGGCCTTTGCGCAGATCGCGCAAGAGATCCACCATTCCCTCGGCGTCCATCGCCTCCTCCAGGCAGTCCTCGATCGTCTGCCGGACGATCGGATGATCCCAGGGCACCGGGAGATCGCCGGGAGGCAGCGTCTCGCCGCAGGCCAGCACCTGGGGAAACGCCTGGACCAGCTGATCGTCGGCCCGCATGCGCAGAAGCGGCGCCGGGACGCGCCGTCCCATCCGGGTCCGCGCGAGCAGCAGCGAGCGCGTCAGGTTCCACCGCCACCGGGTGAGGAACAAGGGCGACGGGAGGATCGCCTGGATGAGCAGGTCCCGCGCCGTCTTCGGATGGAGGTAATCGAACACTTCCGCGAGCGGAAAGCTGTGGTGCGGTCCCAGGGAAAGGACGATGGCCTCCTCGTTCGCCGCCGCCTGCAGCTCGAAGCCGAAGCCGCGGCAGAACCGCTTGCGCAGCGCCAGCCCCCAGGCGCGGTTGACGCGGCCGCCGAACGGCGAGTGCAGGACGAGCTGCATCCCTCCCGATTCGTCGAAGAAGCGCTCGAGGATCACGCACTCGCGCGTCGGGACCGCTCCGAGGGCCCGCGCCCCCGCCTCGACGTAGTCCGAGAGCTGGGTCGCGGACGATTCGTCCAGCCCCGCTTCCCGCTTCAGCCAAGCCGCATCGCGCCCCTGCTCGCGAATCCGCGTCACCGCATCCGACAGCTCGGAGGTCCGCGCCGGAGCTTCGCCGAGCCAGAACGGCAGGCTGGGAGGGGCTCCCTGGGCGTCGGCCACGCGGACGATCCCCGGCTCCACCTTCAGGACTTTCCACGAGGCGTTCCCGAGCTGGAAGATGTCGCCGACGTTCGACTCGACGGCGAAGTCCTCGTTCAGGGTGCCCACCAGGATGCCGTCGGGCTCCATCAGGACTTGATAGTCGGCGTTGTCGGGGATCGCTCCTCCCGAAGTCAGCGCGGTGAGGCGGGCACGCTTGGTGGCGCGCAGGCGCCGGTGGACGCCGTCGCGATGGAGCAGGGCGAGCCTTCCCTGGGTGTGGAGGCGGACGGTCGCGTCGAAATCCTCGCGCGACAGATCGCGATAAGGCCAGGCCCGGGTGATCCGGGCGAACAGCTCGTCCTCCGGCCAGGTCTCGGGAACGCACGACGCCACCACTTGCTGCGCCAGGATGTCCAGGGGCCGGCGCGGCTGCGGCGTGCGATCGAGATCGCTGCGGCGGACGGAGTAGAGCAGCGCCGCGGCGCACACCAGCTCGTCCCGGGTGAGGGGGAAGAGACGCCCCTTCGGGATCCGTGAAAGGGCGTGACCGGCGCGCCCCACGCGCTGCAGAAACGCGGCGATCGACGGCGTCACGCCAACCTGGACGACCAGGTCCACGTCGCCGATGTCGATCCCCAGCTCCAGCGACGCGGTGGCGACCAGCGCCCGGAGCGAGCCCTCCTTGAGGCGCTGCTCGGCGTCGAGGCGGCGCTCCCGGGAGAGGCTGCCGTGGTGGCTCGTGACCTGCTCGCGGCCCAGAACCTCGGTGAGCCGCGCCGCGATCCGCTCGGCGATCTTCCGGGTGTTCACGAACACCAGCGTGGTGCGATGTTGGCGGATGAGGTCCGCCATCTTCTTATAGATCTCGTCCCAGGTCTGGTGGGAGCAGACGGTCTCGAGCGGCGAATCGGGGACTTCGACGCCGATGTCCATCGCGCGGCGGTGGCCGACGTCGACGAGCGCGCACTCCCGGCCCGCCCCGACCAGGAGCTGTCCGACCTGCTCGAGCGGCTTCTGGGTCGCCGAAAGCCCGATGCGCTGCGGCGGCTGTTCGGTCAGCGCCTCGAGACGCTCCAGCGACAGGGCCAGGTGCGATCCGCGCTTGTCGCCGCAGATGGCATGAATCTCGTCGACGATGACGGTGCGGACAGTGCGCAGCATGGCGCGGCCGCCGTCGCTGGTGAGGAGGATGTAGAGCGATTCGGGCGTGGTGACCAGGATGTGGGGCGGATGCTTGCGCATCGCCGTCCGCTCCGCCGGGAGCGTATCGCCCGACCGGACCAGGACGCGGATCTCGGGAAGGCTCGGGTCGATCCGCCGCAGATCGTCCAGCGGCTCGCGCAGGTTCTTCTGGATGTCGTTGCCGAGCGCCTTCAAGGGGGAGACGTACAGGACCTGGGTGGCGTCGGGCAGCTCCGCTCCTTGCCGCAACAGCGCGTCGATGGCCGACAGAAAAGCGGCGAGCGTCTTCCCCGTGCCGGTCGGCGCCGCGATCAGGGTGTGCCGCCCCTCGCGGATGCGCGGCCACCCTTCCTTCTGGGGCTGCGAGGGCTCTCCGAAGCGGCCGGCGAACCATTCCTGGATGGCTGGATGGAATCCTTGAAGCATCCGAATCCTCTCGAGGGTCCCGAGAATTATAGCCTCCCTCGGGGGCGTTTCCTCATTCCAGGCCTGGCGCATCACGCATGGGTCGGTCCGCGGCGGCCGGGAATACTGATCAAGACGTCGGAGACGCCGGCGTTTCCAGCGGATCTTCCCTGGCCTGCCCGGCGGTTCCGTCCCGCCTTGTGGCCGACCTGCCGGGCTCTCGAGTAAGCTGAGGCGGCTTTGGTCCTCGGGCCGCCGGCCGCGAGCCGGGCCCGGATGAAATCAACTGCGACGCGCCGTCCGCGCTCTTCTTCGGCGCGATCGGCCGCGCTTTTCCAGCGAGGTATCCACAATGAGCGATAAAGAGCCGGCGACCTGCGCGCACCTTGTCGAGATCGGCAGCGTGCGCCACGCCAAGCGCCGGGAGTGCGAGGAGTGCGTGAAGATCGGGGCGCGCTGGGTCCATCTCCGGACTTGCCAGGAATGCGGCGGCACGCGGTGCTGCGACAGCTCGCCGAACCGGCACGCGAGCAAGCACGCGGCCTCCAGCGGCCATCCCGTCGTCGCCTCCGCGGAGCCGGGCGAGCGCTGGCTCTACTGCTATCCCGACGACGCGGTCCGCGAGTACTGACCCTCCGATCCCGTGAATCGCCAGAGCCGGCCCCGACGATTCTCCAGGAGGCCCTCTCTTCCATCCAGCCCCCTCCGGTGGGTCTATAATCTCCAGCCATCATGGCGCTTTCCCCCGGGACGAGATTGGGGCCTTACGAGATCGTCGAAGCCGCCGGCGCCGGCGGGATGGGGGAGGTCTACAAAGCCCGGGACACTCGTCTCGACCGCATGGTGGCGATCAAGGTCCTGCCGGATTCCCTGCTTCACGATCCGGGATGGCGGCAGCGGCTGGAGCGGGAAGCGCGCGCCGTCTCGAGCCTGTCCCATCCTCACATCTGCACGCTTCACGACATCGGTCGCCAGAACAGCATCGACTACCTGGTGATGGAATTCCTGGAAGGCGAGACGCTCGCCGCGCGCCTCCGGAGGGGTCCCCTGCCACTCGAGGAGGCGCTGCGCCATGCGCTGGAGATCGCCGACGCGCTCGACGCGGCGCACCGGCGCGGGATCATTCATCGCGACCTCAAGCCGGGCAACATCATGCTGACCCGGGCGGGCGCCAAGCTCCTCGATTTCGGCCTCGCGAAGGCCGCCTTGCCACCGGGGGCGGGCGTCACCCTGACGGCCCTGGCGACGCAGACGACCCCGCTGACTCACGAGGGGGCGCCGGCCGGCACCTTCCCTTACATGTCGCCCGAGCAGGTCGAAGGAAAAGAGATGGACGCCCGGAGCGATCTCTTCTCCTTCGGCTCCGTCTTTTACGAGATGGTCACGGGCAAGCGCGCCTTCGGCGGCGACACCCATGCGCAGGTGCTCGCCTCCATCCTGCGCGACGACCCGGCGCCGATCGGCGGACTGCGGCCCGAGAGCGCCCGCGACGTCGAGCCGATCATCCGCCGATGCCTGATGAAGGATCGCTCTTCGCGGTATCCGGACGCTTCGGCCCTCTTCGAAGATCTCCGGATCGGCGCGGAGCGCCGGAGAACGCTGAGCGAGCCCCGGCCGATCCGGCGGGGCCGAATGGCTCTGGTCCTCGTGTCGCTCGCGGTCGTGGCCGTCCTCGCCTTTTCCGCCTGGATCTGGCGCCGCAACGCCCGCGAGCGCTGGGCGCGGCGCACGGCCCTGCCGGAGATCACCCGCCTCCTGGAAGCGGACCGGTCCGTCGCGGCTTTCCGCCTCGCCCGCGAGGTGCAGCCTCTGATGAAGGGAGACCCGCAGTTCGAGAAGCTCTGGAAAAACGTCTCGGTGCCCATGACCCTGCTCACGGAGCCGGAAGGGGCTGAAGTGCTCTTCAAGGACTACGGCGACGCGCACGCGGAGTGGAATCGCCTCGGGGTGTCGCCCGTCGAAAACGCCCGGGTGCCCTTCGCGCAGCTTCGCTGGAAGCTCGTGAAGGACGGGTTCGAGCCCGTCGAGCTGACCAGCCCTCTGCCTTCCTCGGTGAAGCTCTTTTCAAGCGATCAGGTTCCGCACGGCATGGTGCACGTTCCCGGAGGTTCCTATCAGTATCAGGCCACGCCGCCTGTCGAGCTGGGAGACTACTGGCTGGACCGTTTCGAGGTCACGAACCGTGAATTCAAGCAGTTCCTTGACCGCGGCGGATACGAAAAGCGGGAGTACTGGAAGATCCCGTTTGTCAAGGAGGGCCGCACGCTGGGCTTCGACGAGGCCATGACTCTACTCCGCGACTCCACCGGCCGTCCCGGTCCGTCCACCTGGGAGCTGGGCACGTATCCCGAAGGCCAGGCTGATTTTCCCGTGGGGGGCGTGAGCTGGTACGAGGCCGGCGCGTACGCGGAATTCACCAGGAGGAGTCTCCCGACCTTCCACCACTGGTTTCGCGCGGCGCGGGCCGACAATATCTTTTCCGGCATCCTTCCCTTGAGCAACTTCGGCGGCGAAGGCCCGTCGCGGGTGGGGAGCCACGAAGGTCTTTCTCTTTGGGGCGCCTACGACATGGCCGGAAATGTCCGGGAGTGGGTGTCGAACGCCGCCGGCTCGAGCCGCTACACGCTAGGCGGAGCCTGGAGCGATCCGACCTATCTCTTCACCGGCCCCGACGCCCTCGACCCCTTCGACCGCAGTCCGACCCAGGGGTTTCGCTGCGCGCTCTACCCGTCACCGCCTCCCGCGGCGGCCTTCGGGCCGATCGAGACGGTCTTCCGCGACTACTCGAAGGAGAAGCCGGTCGGGGACGCGATCTTCGCCGCGTACCGAAGCCTTCACCGGTACGATCCTGGCCCGCTCGAGGCCCGCATCGAGTCGTCGGCGGATGATTCCGAGTATTGGCGGGAGGAGAGAGTCAGCTACGCTGCCGCCTACGGCGGCGAGCGGATCCCGGCGACCCTCTTCCTTCCGAAGAATGCCGCGCCGCCCTACCAGGCGGTGCTCTACTTCCCTCCCGGCAGCGCCCTCCGCCTCCACTCGATCCGCGATGCGGGCACGCGCCAGTTCGACTTCCTGATCCGCAGCGGCAGGGCCGTGCTCTTCCCCGGATACAAGGGAACCTACGAGCGCCGCGTGCCGCCCGGGGCGGGCGGGGCAAACGCGGAGCGTGACGTCGTGATCCAGTGGTCCAAGGATGTCGGCCGCTCCCTCGATTACCTCGAGAGCCGCTCGGATATCGATCGCCGGGGCTTCGGTTTCTACGGATTGAGCATGGGGGCCCGGTTCGCTCCCATCGCGGGGGCCGTCGAGCCTCGCCTGCGCGTCCTGGTCCTCGTCGGGGGAGGCCTCAGCACGGAGAGCAAGCCCCCCGAAATCGACTCCTTCAACTTCGCGCCGCACGTTCGCGTCCCGGTCTTGATGATCAACGGCAATCACGACTTCATCTTCCCCCCCGAGACCTCGCAAAAGCCCCTTTTCCGTCTCTTCCCGCTTCCGGAAAGCGCCAAGCGTCATTATGTCTTCGACGGCGGCCACGTCCCGCCTCGATCGCAGGAGGTCGCCCGCGAGACGCTCGACTGGCTGGACCGCCACCTGGGCCCCGTTCGGATGAAGGCGGATCAATGAATCAGGCGGAATCCGAGTCTGTGAAATCGAGCGGCGCCGGACGGAGCTACCGCGCGGCCGGAAGCAGGAGCGTGGTCCTGAACCCCAGTCCCGGCAGGTTCTCGAGGCGGATCTCGCCGCCGTGCAGCGCCGCCACTTCCCTGACGAAATTGAGCCCCAGCCCGGTGCTCTTCTTCCCCGTGTCCGGCCGCGGCAGAGAAAAGAACTTCTCGAACAGCTTTTCCTTCGCGTAATCGGGAATGCCCGGACCCTGGTCTTCCACCGTCAGGGCGACCATGGCGTCGCGGGCGCCGGCCCCCAGGAGGATCCGCCGCCCGGCGGGGCTGAAATCGATGGCGTTCTGGAGGAGATTCGAGAGAGCCTGGTGCAGGAGGAACGGATCTCCCCGGACGGCGGCTTTCTCGTCGACCTCGGTCCGGACCTCGAGCGCCTTTCTCAGCAGCATCGGCTCCTTGCTTTCCAGAACGGTTCGAAGCAACGCCGAGACCGGGATGATTTCGGTCGACTGGAGCGACTTCCGGGTCTCCAGCTCCGAGAGCTTCAGCATCCGATCGATCAGATCCTGGATGCGCTCGGCTTCGTGACGGAGGTTCGCCAGGAACTGGGCGCGCTTCTCCCGCGGCATCTCCTCGTCAAGCAACTCGGCCGCCCCGCGGATCGCCGACACCGGGCTCTTGATCTCGTGCGTGAGTGTCTGGACGTACTCCTCGACGTACTTCTTCCCTTCGAGCGACTCCTTCATCTTGTCGAAGGCCTTGCCCATCTCCCTCAGCTCCGTCGGCGCCAAACGCGGAAGCGCGAGCCGCTTTCCGGCGCGCACGTCGTTCGCGAACCGCGTCAGCTTGCCGATCTCCCGCGACACCCACCAGGAGACGAGGAGGCCGAGGCCTACCGCGACCACGGCGGAGAGCGCAGCCGTCCTGAAGATCTTCGGCTTCGCCGATTCGAGAAACGCGTTGATGCTCGTCGTCGGCTCCGCCACCGTCAGCGTGCCGACCGTTGCGCCCTGAACCCGGATTGGCGCGGCGACGTACAGGATCGCGGAGTTGGGATCCTCCGGATTTGTCCGCGTCGTGCGGGCCCCATACTCCCCTCTCAGGGTCAGGCGGACGTCCCGCCACTGGCTGAAGTCGGCGCCGACGTTCCCGGGATTTCCCGAATCGAGAAGGACCCTCCCCGTCGCGTCGGTAATATAGATCTGCGCGTCGACGTGCTCCTTCTTCATCCGGTAGATCTTCGCAGAAAGATCGCGCGCGGTCGCTCCGGCGAGCACCTTGTTCAGCTCGCCCGCCTCGAAGTGTCCGGCCTCCATCTCGTGCCCGATGACGGCCGCCAGGATGTTCGCCTGATCGACCAGAGGCTCCTCCACGCTCTCCAGATAGCGGGTCCGGAGGCTGTTGGCGATGTGGACGATCGGGTAGGAGAAGCAGAGCAGGAAGATGAGAAGGTAGGCGAGGAAAAGGGCGGTGCCCAGCTTCATGGATCCTCTTTGAGCGAGTAGCCGATGCCCCTGTGGGTCAGGATGGGGTCGTCGCCGGGCCGGATGGACTTCAGCTTGGCGCGCAGGTTCTTGATGTGGGCGTCGACGCTTCGATCGAGACTACTCTCCGGCTGCTCCCAGACCATCGTCATGAGCTGATCCCGGGAGAGGACGTGGCCGGGATGCCGGAGAAAGACCCTGAGAATCTCGTATTCGTACCTCGACAGCTCCAGCGTCCGGCCGAAGTAGGAGATCTGGCGCCGCGCTTCGTCGACCGAGAACCTGCCGTGGGGCCGGGCGGGAGCCGCGGGTCCGCGCACCCGCCGGAGCACCGCCTTCACCCGGGCCGAGAGCTCCCGCGGGCTGAAAGGTTTGGAGATGTAGTCATCGGCGCCCAGCTCGAGGCCGACGACCCGGTCGAGCTCTCCGGATCGAGCCGTGAGGAAGATGATCGGCGTCGTGTGCGTCTTGCGAATCTCCTTGCAGAGATCGATGCCACTGATGTCCGGCAGGCCGATGTCGAGCAGGATCAGGTCGATCCTCTCCCGCGCGAGTAAGGAGGGGACGGTCTGCCCCTCGGAGGCGCGCAGCGTCTCCAACCCCTCCGCTTCGAGAACGTATTGAATGTTGTCCAGGATCGCCGGCTCGTCGTCGACGATCAGGATCCTCGCCTTCACCCGTCGCGTCCTCCGCCGCGTCCGCCATTCACCCGGATCCTAGTGTTGCGTCTCAGGAATCATGTTAACACCGAGACCGTCGAGACGCCCGGATGGCAAGGCGCGCCGAAGTGCCGCGTACCCAACGCGGTACGCAAGCGAGGCGCAACACAGCGAGCCGGGATGGATCGACGGTCGAATGTAACAGGATTTCGGAGACGCGACACTAGCACTTCGCATCCGCCCGATCACCGTCGACTCGCCGAGGCCATCCTCGGCGCCCGGCGCGCCACAGCAGGACGCCGAAGAAAAGGAAGGCGCAGGTGGAGACGACCTGGGTCGCATGCTCCAGGAACCTGCCGGGATCGGCTAGGAAGGCCCGATCGAGCAAGGGCACGCCCAAGGTGAACGTCAGGTACCAGCCGAGCGGGACGAGCGGCGAGGCCGCCTTTCCGCCGGACTCTCCGGCGCCCCAGCGCCGGAACAGCCGCTCCACCGTCAGATAAGCGAGCAGCAGGGACAGACAGTACACCACCGTTCCGGCCGCCCGATGGATCCGCTCCGGCGTGAGCAGGCCGCCGTGAAGGTCCGATTCGTACAGGTGAATCGCGCCGAGGATGCGCAGCGCGTTGGTCCCGATTGTCAGGAGAAGCGCGATTCCCAGGCTCGCGGCCAGCCAGACGCCCCTACCCGCCGCGCTTCCGAGACGGTGCAGGAACGAGAAGAAGAGCGTCGAGTACGCGACGATCAGGAAATTGACTCCGGCGCACCCGGCCGCCAGGATGATCCGGTGCGGGTGGTTGATCCATCCCGCATGGGCCTCCCGCTCGAAGCGAATTCCCGAGAGCAGCTCCGCGACGCCCGCCGTCGGCCGGAGAATCCAGTCGAGATCGTCGACCGTGGCGTGGCGATAATGGTATTTCAGCGCCAGGACGAGGAGGAAGCCGGCCCCGAAAAAGGGCAGGGCCCGGACGATCTCGCGCCGCGGCGGCGAGAGCAGCCTCATGGCGCCAGTCGCGCCGCGCGCCGCGCGCGCCGCCCCCGGGACGCCAGGGCCGCCAGCAACAGCCCGGCCGCGGCCAGAATCACCCACAGCTCCGGCTCCGGACCGACGCCGTATCCTCCGTCGGACATGCCCAGCGGAAGCGGCGAAGGCTGATCGACCTCCTTGGCGTTCCCGCCGGGGTTGCGGACCTTTTCCAGCACGGCGATGAAGGAGGTGTAAGGCGTCGCCAGGGAATAGGAGAGCCCCAGCGCGGTGATCTCCTTCACCACGTCGTCGCTCTCCTCGCCGAAATTGAAATCGTGCAGGCGGGCGACCCGCGCCCGCGCCCAGAGGTAGCGCAGGGCTTGGTTGGCCGGCTGGCCCGCCGTGTCGGAGACCCGGAAGATCCGCTGATACCGCCGCGCCGCCCCCTCGCCGGTCACCTCGATCTCGCCCGCGCGGTTGCCGCGCCACTTGCCGAACAGGATGATGGGACGCTGCGCGAAGAGCACCGGGAGCGCGCGAGGCTCCACGTCATAGGCGTCGAACCCCCTGAAAGAGACCTGCACGTTCGTCAGGAGGGGCGACTCGATGTACTCGCGGAACCGGCTGGCGGCTTCCGCCGCCTCCGCCGGCTGCGTCACCACGAACGGCTCGCCCATCCCGGCCCGCGCCAGGCCTTCCACCAGGTATCGATTGACCCCGGAGCCGATCCCGAAGCTGAAGAAATTGGTCTGGTTCAGGTTCTTCTCGATCATCTGGAAAACTTCCTTCTCCTCGCTGATGCAGCCGTCGGTGATGACCACCACCGTGCGGGAGAATTTCTCCTCCCGGGGCAGGGCGAGCGCCGTCGCGACCGCCTGGGCCAGCTCGGTGCCGCCGCCGCCATCCTCGCGGTCGATCATCTGGATCGCCTGGCGGGCGCTCTCCTCGGTCGCCGGAAGGGAGGCCGGGGCCATCACGCGCGAGCCTCCGGAGAACAGGATGACGTTGAAGCGGTCGGTCGGCCGGAGGTGGCCGATCAGATCGCGAATCACCGACTTCGCGGTGTCGAGCGGAAACCCGTGCATCGAGCCGGAGACGTCCAGGATGAAGACGTACTCGCGCGGCGGAATCTCGTCGATGCGGATGCGCTCCGGCGGCTCGACCATCAGGAGGAAGAAGTTCTCCTCTCCCTCGGTCATCAGCAGCCCGCTCTCGATCTCCTTGCCGGCCAGCCGGTAGTCGAGGATAAAATCGCGGTTCCCTCCGAATTCCGCGCCGGCGAGGCTGACGTCGGCCTGGCTCTGGCCGTGCCAGTCCACCTGGATGGGATGGGAGCCGCTCCGGAGATCCCGCAGCGGCAGGCCGGTGGAGAGCGCGACCTTGATGTCGAACGTCATCGGCGGCTCCTCTCCTTCAGGGAGGTAGGAGTCCTCCGGGCACTCGTCGTCCTCCTCGGGCGAGGCCGCTTGGGAGGAATGCGAGTAGCGCGGCGCGGCCACCGTGGGATAAACGAACTGGTAGACGCCGTCCTCCGGGACGAGCAGCTCGGTGTAATGCAGCTCGACCTCGACCTGATCCGCCGGCAGGATGTTGGCCACGCTCATCGTGAACAGGTTGGGGCGCTGTTGCTCCAGGAGTGAGGCGCTCTTTCCGCCTGCTTTGGCCTGCTCGAATTCCCGCTTCGCCTGTTGGCGCTCCTTGATCTTCGCCACGACCATCTGGTCGCCCACCTTGATCCTCATGCCGTGGACCGAAGCGCGCGTGGAGCCGGGGAAGACGTAGCGCGCGTGAATCGGCAGCGTCCCCTCGTTGCGGTACGTCTGAACGACGAGGACGTCGGCGATCACGCCGCTGATGCGCACCGTCACGTTCGTCGATTTCAGGGGAAACCCCTCCCCCGCAGCGTCGTCCCCTTGCTCGACGAGAAAGTAAGGGGACAGGCTCTCGTCCTCCCGGGCCTGCGCCAGGATTGGCCCCGTCACGATCAGCAGCAAACCAAGCAAGAACGCCCCGCGTCGCCCCATCGGACCCATCGCTCTTACCTCCATTCGGCGGATCGCCGTGGTTTCGGTCCCTCCACGTGGAAGGTTACGGGCCGGCTGTGAGCCGAATCCGAGCGGAGTGTGCGAAATTGATGAAAAGCGCGTGAGCCGCAAGGCCGGCTGGAGGCCCAAGACGGCCGCAAGGCGCGGGAATGCTTGAGGTTGGCCTCTTTCAGCGCACTTGCTTGCGGAGCAGCTCCGAGGCGGAGCGGCTGGCCACGATCTCCTCGCCGTTCGTAAGGACGATGAGGAACCGGCGGTCGTCGTGCGGGCGCATCAGCTTCACGGCGTCGAGGTTCACGATGTGGGATCGGTGGACCTGGACGAACCGCTCGGGATCGAGACGGGCGGAGAGCTCGGTGAGGCTGACGTGCAGGAGGAACGGCCCTCCCGGGGCGTGGACCTCGGCGTAGTCGCCGCGCGCCTGGACGCGCCGGATCGCCGCCGCCGGTATCGGAACGATCCGATCGCCGGTCCGCGCGAACAGGCGGCGCAGCGGCGTCCCGGCGAGCGCCGTCCGCGCCCGCTCCGGCGAAGGAGGAGCCTCGGGCCCGCGGGCGAGGCGGCCCCGCACCCGCTCCAGCATCCTGCGGAACCGCTCGCGTCCGAACGGCTTCACGAGATAGTCGAGCGCGCCCAGCTCGAAGGCCGCGACCGCGTACCGGTCGTAGGCCGTCGCGAAGACGACTTCGGGCTGGTGCCGGATCTTCTGCAGCACCTCCAGACCGGAGAGCTCCGGAAGCCGGACGTCGAGGAAGACGAGCGCCGGCTGCAATCGATCGATCGCCTTGACCGCGCTGCCTCCGTCGGCCGCTTCCCCGACCAGCTCGATCCAGGCGGCGTCGGAGAGGAAGTCGCGGAGCATCCGCCGCGCTTCCGGCTCGTCCTCGACGATCAGGGCGCGGACGCGATCCTCGCTCATGCTTCGCCTTCAAGAGGGGAGCGTGACGCTCCCCGGGGCGGGAGGCTCGATTCGGCGGGCAGGAGGAGGACGACGCGATACTCGCCCGATCCGGCCGGTCCCGCGGTCATCCGCGCCTTGCCGTGATACAGAGCGTCGAGCCGGTCTTGCAGGATCCGCAGCCCCATGCCTCCTTCACCCTCCGGCTCGGGCCCGCCTGCCGCCGGCGGACCGTCTCGCCCGGCGTCGTTGCGCACCTCGAGGCGCAGCGCGCCGCCCTCGATGCGCGCTTCAATCGAGACCCGCCCTCCGGCTGCCCGCGGCGCGATCCCGTGGCGCACCGCGTTCTCGACGAGCGGCTGGAGGGAGAAGGTGGGCACGGCCCGATCGAGCGCCCCTTCCTCCGCCCGCAGCGCCGCCTCGAGGCGATCCCCGAGGCGGATCTTCTCGAGGCGCAGATAGGTCTCCATGAACTCCCACTCGTCGCGCAGCAGCGTCTGATCCATGCCGTCACGATGCACGCGCAGCGCGTAGCGCAGCAGATCGCCCAGGCTCTCGAGGGCCGACTCGGCCAGCGCCGGATCGCGGCGCACCATGCCGACGGCCGAATGCAGCACGTTGAACAGGAAATGCGGGTTGAGCTGGGCCCGGAGCGCCGAGAGCTGCACGCGTGCCCGCAGCGCCTCGGCCCGCGCCGCCCGCGCCTCCTCCTCGCGCAGCCGGCGATCGATCGCCCAGACGTGGGCGGCCGACGACGACGCGACGTAGAGCAGCGCGCTGACGAAGATCTGCCACGCGATCACCCCCGCGAACAGGCGGAACGGTTCGCCGCCGCGCGTGAGAGCGACGTCGATCCAGAGCAGGAGGACCTTGGCTCCGGCGGCGAGCGCCACGAAAAGCAGTCCGCGGGAGAGGGACGTGAGCACCATCTCCCTCGCCGTCCGCGGCACGCCGGCCCGGCGGGCCCGGCGGAACACCGCCAGGACGACGAGCCCGTCGGGAATTCCGTTGGCCAGCGCCCCGCGGACCGCGCGGCCGATCGGGATCCCCGACAGGGCGAAGATGACCGCGTAGAGGGCGATGAAGAGGATCCAGGCGGAGAGCGCGGCCGTGGTGGCGATCGAGAGGGCGAAGGGGCCGCGCTCCGTCGCCCGTGCGGCCATGACGGCCGCGGCAGGGGCGGCCGCGCCGGCCGGCCCCTGGGCGGAGGCATCCGCCGCGCGCGCCATGGGGGACGCGCCGTCAGCGAAGCGTGGCGGCTCCCTGTCCGGGCACATCGTCGGCGAAGAATAAGGCCGAACCGACCGCCGCCACAAGCCGGACCTCCTTCGCGGGCCCCAGCGAGGCGCGGGGGATCCCGACGACGTAGGCCTTCCGCTGCCGGTCGATGGCGAAGCGCAGGCCGCCGCCGGGACTCGGGATGTAGTTCCCGGCCGCCGCCTGGTCCGCGTCGGCGATGCCGACGTAGCCTTCGCAGCGGTCGTCGTGCCGGAAGCACCAGACCGTCACCACCCGGTCGAACTTGAAGGCCTTGTTCGCGCCCCACCAGGCGAATCCGTCGTCGGGATCACCGTCGACGTCGAGCGCGACGTTCACTCCCATCCATCGATCGTGCGGCGTTTCGCGCAGCGTGATCCGGACCCACAGCAGCCCATCCGGTGACGCCGGGATCGCCTCCAGGCGGGTCGCGTCGGGAAGCGACGCTTTTCGGCCGTCGCCCTCGGGATCCGATCCCAAATCGATCCAGCTGGTCTTCGGAATCGAGTCGAGCGCGGCGAAGGGCTGGCTGGAGACGGAGCCGGGCGGCCCCGAAGCCATCGGCTCGGGCTTCCCGGGTCCCCGGCCGTAGAGGACGACGTCGTCCAGCTCGAACTCGAACTTGCCGTTTGGCTTGTTTTCGGCGGGCGTTTGAGGCGTGGTGACTCCGAAGACCTGGACGGCGTCCGGGCTCCACTTCATCCCTTCCGGGACCTTTCCCCGCGGTGAGAGCGTCGCGAACGGCACGTCGACGAGCTTCCATCCGGGCCCCGCCTCGACGTCCGCCATGAAGTTGTTCATGCCGCTGCGCAGGCCGACCTCGATCTTGGCGGGGCCCTTGACACGCAAGCGGATCCCCTCGAACGCCGACAGGCTCACGGACCCCCCCGATGCCTCGAGGTTCGACCAGACTCCCGCGAACGGCCAGCCGCTCTTGTCGTCCAGGCGGCCGCTGACCCGCAGGGCATGCTTCGAGCCCGGGGCACCGCCGGACCGGACTTCCATGCGCGCCTCCGAGGCGCCGCCGGCGATGTCGTCGGCGAGGAGGAACCAGGTGAGGCCGGGGGCCGACTTGAGATTGCCATCCTCGAAATCGTCGAGCTTCCACGCTCCCGCCTCGCCGGCGAGAAGGGGGACGCCGCCGCACGCCATCATCAAGAGCCAGAGCAAAGCTTTCGTCACGCCGTTCATGGGCCATCGGCTCCTTTCCGCGCCGCCGCGCCGGAGAGTCCGCCTCCGGCATCTCGGTGCGCTTGCGGATGGTACACGGCGCTCCGCCCTCCGGATCGCGCCCATCGGCCGGCTGCCGTTCCGGTCGGTGGAGCGGCCACCGTCTTCGGCGAGCGGCGGCCGGAGCGCTGCCCCCTCTGCTATACTCTCGCCTCCCCTGGCTTCGAACCACGGACAATCTCTTTCGGAGGAGGATTCGCATGCGCAAGCCCGCACGAGCGCTCTCGACGGCCGCCGCGATGGTCCTGCTCGCCGGCACCGTGCTGGCGCAGAACCAGAAGCAGCCGCCGCAGATGACCCCGGAGCAGAAGGCGGAGATGGAGGCCTACATGAAGGCCGGGACCCCGGGGCCCCAGCATCAGTCGCTGGCTTCTTCCGTGGGGACCTACGATCTGAAGATCAAGGGCTGGCACGAGCCGGGCAAGCCCCCCAACGAGGACACCGGGACCGCGACCCGCTCCATGACGATGGGCGGCCGCATCCTGGTCGAGGAAATGAGCTCCACGATGATGGGGCAGCCTTTCACGGGCCATGCGATGATGGGCTACGACAACGTGTCCGGGAAGTACTGGTCGACGTGGAACGACAGCATGTCGACCGGATTGATGGTGAACGAAGGGACGTGCGATGCATCCCGCAATTGCACCTTCACCGGCTCCTGGAACGACCCGATCAAGAAGGTTCCCGTGAAAGCCCGGATGACCACCCGCTGGCTGAGCCCGACCACCGAGGTGTTCGAGATGTACGGACCCGGCAAGGACGGCAAGGAAATGAAGATGATGGAGATCACCTACACGAAGAAGTAGGCGATTTCCTCGCGAAAAGACCGATCGTCACGAAGCTCGATGCGGCGGCCCTTCCGGGCCGCCGCTTTCGTCTTGGGAGGGTGCCGGGCCGCAGCGCCACCTGCCTGCTGGAGGGCGCTTAATCCGTCTTCGTCACGGTCAGCCTGCGGTATTGCGCCATGTGGCGGATCGCCTCCTTGGGCTTCCGGAAGCTTTCGTACAGCAGGGCGAGATTGTAGTGGCAGTCGGCGAAGCCGGGGTCGCCGCGCAGCGCCGCCTCGTAGGCCTGCAGCGCTTCGCTCTTGCGGCCCATGTCGTCGAGCAGGACGCCGAGATCGTAGAGCAGCACCGAGTCGTTGCCGCACGACCGGATCGCCTCGCGGTAGGCGCGCTCGGCTTCCGGGAAGCGCCCCGCTTCGTGCAGCAGGCATCCCAGGTTGATGCGCGCCTTGAGGAGCGCCGGGTCGGCCGCGACGGCGTTCTCGTAGGCCGCCACCGCCGCCGGGAGGTCCTCACCCTCCAGGGCCGAGCCGCGCTCGAACCATGCCTCCGCGCCCATCTCGCTGAGCGGCATCCCGGGGCGCTCGATCACGCTCAGCGAGCCGTCGGCGGGGTTCCCCTCGAAGGCGAGCAGGTACTGTCCCGACTCCGCCTGCCAGCGGCGCGCCCCTTCCTGGACCACCACCGAATCGCCGCCTGCGGAGATGCTCAATCCGGAGAGCGGCATCGAATCGGGGAGATGGCGCCGCAGCTCCTGCACCGATCGGGTGATGCGCTTGCGCGGCACTTTGGCGGCGGCGAGAGCCCGGGCGGTTCGCAGGACGATCAGATCCTGGAAGGAGAAGCGCCAGGCGTTGCGCGGGCCGCGCGCCGGCGAGACGAACCCGGCTTCGACCAGGGCGCGTATGGCGCGGCGCGGAAGATGGACCAGCTTCTCGACGTCGCGGATGGTGTACTCGTGCATCGCGTGCGGCCTCCCGCTATTTCTTGGCGGTCTTCTTCGCGGCCCCTTCGGACCCGGCGCGCTTCGGAGGCTTGCGCGCTTCGGCGGCTTCGGCGCGCGCCTTGGCGGGCGCTTTCCGCTCGAGGCTCGCCCGCAGCGCCTCCATGAGATCGATCACCTGCCCGCCGCCCTCGGGCACCTCCGCCATGGTGATCTCCTGGCCCTCGACCTTCCTCTGCACCGCCGCCTCGATCCGGCCGCGGACTTCGTCGGCGTAGGCGGCGGGATTGAAGGTGTCGGAGGCCGACTGGTCGATCAGCTGCTGGGCGAGCTTCAGCTCCGCTTCCTTGACCTCGCCCTTCGGGATGTCGATCTCCTGGATCGATCGCACCTCGGCGGCGTACAGAAGCTGTTGCATCACCAGCCCGTCCTCGACGGGGCGGATCATCACGATGTACTGCTTGCCGCGCGCGGCCCATTTTCCGATGGCGCAGCGCTTCGAGTCGCGCAGCGCCCGGGCGAACAGGGCGTAGGGCTTGGCGCCCCCCTTGTCGGGGGCGAGATAATAGGCCTTGTCGAAGTAGACCGGGTCGATCGACGCGATCGGCACGAATTCGGAGATGTCGGCGGTGTGCGTTCCCGCCTCCTCCATCGTCTTGAGCTCCTCCGGGGAGAACATCACGTACTGGTCCTTGGCGAATTCATACCCCTTCGCCATCTCCTCGCGCGAGACCGGCACGTCCTCCTTGGCGCAGAAGTACTGCTGCCGGAGCCGGGAGCCGCACCCCTTGTGCAGGAGGTTGAAGGAGATCGCATGACTCGACTCGGTAGCCGAAAAAAGCTTCACCGGGATCGACACGAGTCCAAAGGAGACGGTCAGCGACGCGATTGCCCGTGGTGCCATGCTCTCCCTCCGGATTGAGTCAGGTTGCGCGTTTGAGCAGCCGCTCGAGGCTCTGTTTCCGTTTCAGGACGTCACGCCATCGGTCGGAGCCCTTTTCCAGCCATCCGCCGGCGTTGGTGATCCGGAAGTCGAGCGGATGAGCGGTCGAGAGCTCCTCCCACGTGAGAGGCATCGACACGGCGGCGCCCGCCGCGCCTCGGGGTGAATAGGCCACGTTCAGCGTCTTGCCGCGGGCGTTCATATTATAGTCCAGGAAGATTTTGCCGGTGCGCTTGGGAACGCTCCATTCGAGGGTGATGTCCTTCGGGTGGCGGGCCATCAGGTGCCGGCCCACCAGCTCGCAGATCCGGCGCGCCGCGTCGAAGTCGATGGTGCGGCGGATCGGCACGAAGACGTGCAGGCCCGTCTTCCCCGAGGTCTTGACGACCGGCTCGAGCGACATGCTCTGGAGCAGCTCCCTCAGTCGGAAGGCCACCTCCTTCCCCTTCTCGAAGGCGACCGTGTTCAGCTCCGGCTCGCCCCCCGGCGCCTCCTTTCCCGAATAGATGTAGGGATCGAGGTCGAAGACCAGGAAGTCGGGGCTGTTGAGCACCGACTCCTCCAGCCCCTCCGCGGTGTCGTAGTCGGCGCCCCGGCCCGTGGCGTCGGGGCCTGGCTTGGCGCGGGAGTGCCAGACGTGGAACTCCAGCGTCCCGGACTGCGCCAGCCACAACAGCGTCGGCAGGTTGTTGCACAGCAGGTACTCGTGGTTTTCATCCTTGTGCTCGGAAAAGACGGTGATCGTCTCGACGAACTCCGGCTTCTCGTGCTCCCAGTGCTTCTGGAAGAACCGGTGTCCCTGGATCCCTTCGGGCATGCGGATCATCGTGAGAGGGCGGTCCGCCAGGTGCCGCAAGATGAAGGGCGACACCTGCGCCAGATAGCTGAGCAGATCGCGCTTCCTGAGCGCCGGCTGCTGCAGAGAGGGGTCGGCCGGCCAGTAGATCTTGTCGAGGTGGGTGAGCCGGATGCGGTGCGGGCCGACCGCCAGCGGAAAGTCCTTCTTGGCTCCGGCGAGCTGCGCCAGGATGCCGGCGATTTCGCCGGCTCCTTCCTCGTCCCGCGCCTGCCGCTTCGGGTCGGAGGCGCGCGGCGCCGCTTGCGGCTCGGAGACCGCCGGGGCCGGCGGCGCCGGCCGCCGGACCTCCCGCGGCGCCACGTCGTCGCGCAGCCGCAGGAACACCGGGGCGCGCAGGTGGCCGTCTTCGGTCCAGCTGTGGAATTTCACCTCGGCCACCAGCTTGGGCTCGACCCACGTCGTGGGATTCGGAAGCTCGGGCTTCTCGGCGAACGGGCAGCTGCCGCGCTTCAGCGGCTCGATCTTCGCCTGGATCTGCGACAGCGCGCGGTCGTCGAAACCGGAGCCGACGTGCGAGGCGTAGCGCAGCTTCCCCTTGTCCCAGACCCCCACCAGGATCGCGCCGAGCGCGGCGCGCGATCCCTTGCCGCGCGTGAAGCCTCCCACGACGAAGTCGGCGCTTTGCGTCGGCTTGATCTTGAGCCAGAGCGGCGTCCGCCGGCCCGCCTCGTAGCGGCTGTCCAGGCGCTTGCCGACGACCCCTTCGAAGCCGCTCGCCAGCGCCGCCTCGTTCAGGGCGACGCCGTCCTCCGCGGCGTGCACGAGCTGCACGCGCGACGTGGGCAGCAGGCTCTGGGAGAGATAGCGCCGGCGGTCGCGGTACGCCACGCCGCGCAGATCGATGCCGCCGAAGTACAGGAGGTCGAAGCAGAAGTAGACGACGGGCGCGCTCTGCTCCGCCGCCGCGAGCTCGCGGGGCGTCTTCAGCTGGACGCGGTTCTGCAGCGCGTTGAACGAAGGCTTCCCGGCCGCGTCGAACGCCACGATCTCGCCGTCCAGGATCATTCCCGTCACCGCCTGCCGGGTCAGCTCTTCGGTCAGCATTGGAAAGGCCGGGGCCAGCTCCAGCCCGCGCCGCGATCGCAGCCTGACTTCCTTGCCGGAGAGGAAGGCGATCACCCGGTAGCCGTCGAGCTTCGGCTCCCACAGCCAATCGGGATGGTTGAAGGGCGCCGCGCCGATCTCGGCGTGCATCGGCTCGAGCTTGGGGGGCATCGGGGAGACCTCCCCCGCCGGCACGAGCCGGGAGGCGGGGATGCGGTGCGCCGGCACGACCTTCATCTCCTCGACCGCCACGCCCGACAGCACCGAGCGGTTCCTATCCGTGACGTCCTGGCTGGTCACGAAGCGGTCCTTGTGCTTGATCAGCAGCCAGCTCTTCGCGTCCTTGGTGCGCACCAGCGCGAACGATCCCTTCACCTTCTCCCCGCGCAGCAGGAAGCTCAGCTTCCCTTTCTCGAGCCCCTCCCGCACCCGGCTCTCGGCCTCGGCGCGGTCGTGGAACCAGGTCTCGTTCCCCTCGTCGGGAGAATATAGGCCGCAATCCCAAACAATCACCTCCCCGGCCCCATATTGTCCAGGTGGTATGACTCCCTCGAACGAGCCGTACTCGTAGGGGTGATCCTCGACGTGTACGGCGAGGCGCTTTTCGGTAGGATCGAGCGAGGGCCCTTTGGGGACGGCCCAGGACTTGAGGACGCCGTCGCACTCCAGCCGCAGGTCGTAATGCAGCGCCCGCGCCGAGTGCTGCTGGATCACGAAGAGGAGCGGGCCTTGGCGCGTGGCGAGCGCTCCGGGCGCCGGCTCGGGCGTGGCCGCGAAAGTCCGCTTGGCGGAATATTCCCCCAGCGGCGACGACCGGGCGGCGGAAGATCGATCGGATCGCTTGCCCTTCGGCGGTCGGTCGGCCAGGATGATCTCTCCGGTGCGGCGGGGCGTCTCCCCGTGAGGACCAAGGAGCGAGATGATGCAGATGTTAGCAGGAACGAGCGGCTATTCCTATAAGGAGTGGATCGGCCCGTTCTACCCGGAGAAGACGCCCGCCCAGGCGATGCTGCGCTACTACGCCGAGCGCTTTCCGACGGTCGAGATCAACAACACCTTCTACCGGATGCCGGCCGAGGCTTTGCTTTCGCGCTGGGCGGAGGAAGTTCCGGAGACTTTCCGTTTCACCCTCAAGGCTCCGCAGCGCATCACCCACGTCAAGCGCTTGATGGAGACCGCCCCGGACGTGGCGGAATTCTCCCGGCGCGCCGCCGTTCTGGGGGAGAAGCTCGGGATCCTGCTCTTCCAGCTCCCTCCCTACCTGAAAAAGGACCTGCCCCGGCTCCGGGACTTCCTCGCCGGCCTGCCCCCGGGCCGGCGCGTGGCGGTCGAGTTCCGTCACGCCTCCTGGCAGGACGACGAGGTCTACGAAACGCTCCACGTCGGCTCGGCGAGCCTGTGCATCGCCGACACCGACGAAGGGACCACTCCCTGGGTCTGTACTTCCGATGTCGCCTACCTGCGGCTGCGGCGGACGCGCTACGACGACGGCGATCTGCGCGCCTGGATCGACCGCCTCGGGGCGCAGCCCCTGGAGCGCGCCTACGTCTATTTCAAGCACGAGGACGAAGGTCTGGCGACGCGCTTCGCGGCGCGGCTCACGGATCTGTGGCGCTCAGCTGGCAGTCCGGCGCGATGAGGCAGCAGGACGGCGCCCTTCGCCTCACCGCCACCGATCTGGCGAACCACGTCGCGTGCCATCATCTCAGCCACCTCGATCTCGCCGCGGCCCGCGGCCTGCGGCGGCCTCCCGACTGGTTCACACCCGACGTCGCGGTGCTTCGCGAGCGCGGCGCGGAGCACGAGAGCGCTTTCCTGGAGCACCTCCGGCGGCAGGGGCTGCGCATCGCCCGGCTCGACGCCGGGCCCGGCGAGCCGGCGGCGTTCGAGCGCACGCTCGCGGCGATGCGCGAGGGGTTCGACGCCATCGTGCAGGCGACCCTGCTCGCGGGATGCTGGTCGGGACGCGCCGACGTCCTGCGCCGGGTGCCGCGCCCGAGCCGTCTCGGCGCCTGGTCGTACGAAGTGTGGGACACCAAGCTGGCGCGCGCGACCAAAGGGGGGTCGGTCCTGCAGATCTGCCTCTATTCGGATCTGCTCGAAGCGAGCCAGGGGACGCGGCCGGAGTTCATGTACGTCGTGCCGCCGCGCGACGATTTCGAGCCCGACCAGTATCGGGTGGATGACTTCCTGGCCTACTACCGGCTCGTGCGCCGCCGCCTCGAAGAGCTGGCCGGCTCCTCCGCATCGGACCCGCCCACCTACCCCGTGCCGGTGCCTCACTGCGACGTCTGCCGCTGGTGGCCGGCGTGCGACGCCCAGCGGCGCCGGGACGATCACCTCAGTCTGGTGGCCGGAATCACGCGGCTGCAGACCCGCGAGCTGGAGGGGCGCGCCGTGGCGACGCTCGAGCGCCTCGCCGCGGAGCCCCTGCCGCTTGCCTGGAAGCCGAGCCGTGGCGCGCTCGAAACCTACGCGCGGGCGCGCGAGCAGGCCCGGGTACAGCGCGACGGCCGCAACCTCGGGAAGACGCTGTACGAGCTGCTGCCGCAGCAGCCGGGGCTGGGATTCGAGCACCTGCCCGATCCCTCCCCCGGCGACCTCTTCTTCGACCTCGAGAGCGATCCCTACGTGGGCGAGGCGGGACGCGAGTACCTGTTCGGCTGGGTCCTCGAAGACGCCCCGGGGAGCCCCGAGTACCAGTGCCTCTGGGCGCTGGATCCGGCGGCCGAGCGCGCCGCGTTCGAGACCTTCGTCGATTTCGTGATGGCGCGCTGGGCGCGGCATCCCGATCTGCACGTCTACCACTTCGCGCCTTACGAGCCCGCGGCGATCAAGCGCCTGATGGGGCGCTACGCGACGCGCGAGAGCGAGGTCGACCGGATGCTGCGCGCCGGGCTGTTCGTCGATCTGCACGCCGTCGTGCGGCAGGCGCTGCGGGCGAGCGTCGAGGAGTACTCGCTCAAGAAGATCGAGGCGCTCTACGGATTTTCGCGCGAAGTCGACCTGGCGGCGGCCGGCGTGCAGCTGCGTGCCGTCCAGCGGGCGCTCGAGCTGGAAGAGCCGGAGGCGATCGACGCGGCGGTGCGCGAGGTCGTCGCCGGCTACAACCGGGACGACTGCGTCTCGACGCTCCGTCTGCTCCGCTGGCTGCAGGAGGTGCGCGAGAAGATCGAGGCCCAGGGTGCGCCGATCCGCCGGCCCGCCGCCAGCGCCGGCCTGCCGAGCGAGTCGGTGGCGGAGCACGACCGGGAAGTTCGCGAGATCATGGAGGCGCTGCTCGGCGACGTGCCACCCGCGCGTCTCGAGCGCTCGGAGGAGCAGCAGGCGAGCTGGCTGCTCGCCTACCTCCTCGACTGGCACCGGCGCGAGGCGAAGGCCGGGTGGTGGGAGTTCTTCCGCCTGCGCGAGCTGTCCGATGAGGACCTGCTCGACGAGAAGGCGGCGCTCGCCGGCCTGGCGCACGCCGGACGCGCCGGCGTCGTCAAGCGGGGCGTCGTCGACCGGTACCGCTTCCCCACCCAGGAGACCAGCCTCCGCCGCGGCGACAGGCTGAAGCTCCCCCTCCCCATCGATCGCGACTTCGGCCAGGTCGAGTCGATCGATCTCGGAGCGCATACCCTCGACGTCCGCAAGCGCGGCGGCTGTGAGAGCCTGCATCCGACCGCCGTCTTCTCGCAAGACAACGTCCCGGCCGAGGCGCTCGCCGCTTCCCTTCTCCGTCTCGGCCGCTGGGTCGCCCGCCACGGCATCGACGTCCCGGGCGCCCGCCGGGCGGCGCGCGATCTGCTTCTCGGACGGCCCCCGCGCCTCGCCGGCCACGGGGGCGGCCCGCTCCGCCGCGACGGCGAGAGCGGCCTCGGCGCCGCGCGGCGCCTGGTGGCGGAGCTGGAGAGCGGCACGCTCGCCATCCAGGGCCCGCCCGGGACGGGCAAGACCTGGACCGGGGCGCGGATGATCTGCGATCTGGTGCGCGCCGGGAAGCGGGTCGGCGTCTGCGCCATGAGTCACAAGGTGATTCGCAACCTGCTCGAGGCGGTGGTGCAAGCCGGCCGGGAGGAAGGCGTGTCGCCGCGCTGCTTCCACAAGATCGGGGCGGACGACGAAGGGCCGGAAGGCGAGATCGGGGAGGTCACCGACAACGACAAGGCGCTGCGCCTCCTGAAGTCGGGGACCGCCCGGGTACTCGGGGGGACGGCCTGGCTCTGGTCCCGCGAGGAGTTCTTCGAAGCGGTCGACGTCCTGTTCGTGGACGAGGCCGGACAGATGGCGCTCGCCAACGTCCTGGCGATCGCGCAGTGCGCCCGCGCCCTGGTCCTCCTCGGCGATCCCCGCCAGCTCGACCAGCCGCTCCAGGGGACCCATCCGGAGGGGACCGACATCTCGGCGCTCGAGCATCTCCTCCAGGGGCATAAGACGATCGCCGAGGATCGCGGCCTCTTCCTGGAAGTGACCTGGCGGCTCCATCCCGCCATCTGCCGTCTCACCTCGGAGCTGTTCTACGACGACCGCCTGCAGCCGCTGCCGGGGCTCGAGCGGCAGGCGATCCTCGGAGACTCGCCGCTCGCCGGCGCCGGCCTTTGGTTCCTCCCGGTCGATCATGAGGGGAACCAGAACTCCAGCCCGGAGGAGGTCGAGGCCGTCGCGTCGCTGGTGGGAAGGCTCGCCGGGGGCGGCGTCCGGTGGCGGGACCGCGAGGGGGCGGAACGCCCTCTGCGGCTCGAGGACGTCCTGATCATCGCGCCTTACAACGCGCAGGTCGCCGATCTGAGCGCCCGCCTGCCGGGCGCCCGGGTCGGCACCGTCGACCGGTTCCAGGGGCAGCAGGCGCCGGTCGTCATCTATTCGATGACCACGTCGAGCCCCGCCGACGCCCCGCGCGGGATGGAGTTTCTCTACAGCCTCAACCGCTTCAACGTCGCGACGTCGCGCGCCCAATGCGCCTGCGTGGTCGTCGGCAACCCCCGGCTGTTCGAGCCCGAGTGCCAGACTCCCCGTCAGATGCAGCTGGCGAACGCCTGCTGCCGCTACCTCGAGTTGGCCCGGGAGCTGGCGCCCGCCCCCTCGCGGCGCGACGTGGAGTCGGCTCCGGCGCCTCCGGCGTCCCGCCCCGGCCCGCCGGCGCAGCGCTCCTTGTTCGAATCTTGAGAACCTGCGCACAGCCTGGCAAAGGCGTTCCCCAAGACCTAGCCGCTGACAAGTCAGACCAACTCAGGCCCCGGACGCCTGGCTCGAGCCTACGACACCGTCCGGCCGCACTACCGATTATCGAACCCAGGGGCAAGCGCCGTGGCAGGCGCTCAACGACGGTCACACGACCGGAGAGAGGTGACCCCGGCAGCTTGATGCAGTAACCTCATCACCATCGGGGTGTCCGGAGATCATCGACTAAGTACACCTCAGGTTAAGCGTTCCATCACTTACCTCGGTGTTGAAAACAGATCAGCTAAAGCCTTGAGCGATGCTATAACTCCAGTCAGTCCTATTCCTATTCCACCGAATCTAATCACCCGCTTGAGCCGATCGATCGGCAGCGCCGACTCGCTATATGGCGGCAGTTTGATCTTAATAGCTCTTACCAGTACAAAAGCGCTTAACAGTCCAAAGGCGACTGTTACAATCGGGGGTACTTGCTCGTTCACATTCCCACCTCTTAACTATGGACAATTGGGAGGCGGTAACAGAGGCGATACTTGTTGTCCGTAGTTAACAACGATTCCAGCAGCTTCGACTCCCGCCTTCGCCTCATTTCGTAGCATTACTGGCGCTCACGGGGACGCGGCCGGGGCTGACTCTGAAAGAGTGGTAGCGGCTCAGGAACTTCCACCCTGAGAATCGGACGGCACATTGGGCGAACTGTATCCAGACCGGTCCGCATTTACTCTTGATACCTCACCAATCGATCTGCCTTCCCGGCCACAGTATAGTTGTCGTCTCTCCCGTAATCTTTAACGCGTATGACACCCGTTTCATCAAGGTAATAGGAGTATGCTTCGTCCTCTCTTCTCATTGGACGGACCCTAACAGGATGCTGAAAAACCCTTCATTTTCCCGTTGACGTGATCACTCATCGTTGTACGATGCTCCGGAACTTTTCGGAGGAGCCCACGATGCGCGGAGATGACCGGCACCAAGACGGTGTGTTCAGCTACCTTTCCC
>DASYRE010000005.1 GCA_036004685.1 Candidatus Polarisedimenticolia bacterium
ATATCGTGGCATAGCGAATCGTCTGAACCGGGACGGTATCCCCTCACCCCGAGACGGCCAGTGGTCCACCAACACCCGGTCGAAGTGGAGCGTCGGAACCATCCGCGCCATCCTCAAAAACCCCGCCTATCGAGGGGACTCTGTTTGGAACAGGAAGACATTCGCGAAGTTTCACCGGGTTAGCGAGGGCACTGCATTGGCAAGGCCCCGTGTCGAGGCGGGGAAGCCCCGCGAGAATCCGGAAGATCGGTGGATTGTCGTGTCGGGCACCCACCCTCCTTTGTTGCCACCTCGTGTCTTCGACCGGGCACAGGAGCTGATGAGCGCCCGGAGGCAGGGGAGCGGTACAAGGAGCTTTCGGGCGGGAAGCGCCCTGCGCTCCCCCTATCTATTTTCCGGTCTCCTTGAATGCGGACGTTGCGGGCAGAAATACCAGGGCCGGGGCGTGAACAGCACGAAGAGGCGCATCGACGGCTCGAAAATCCGGACCCTCTACTACGCCTGCGGTGGGTATGTCATGAAGGGATCCCACGCCTGCGAAAGATTCCTCCTTAGGAAGGATCCCGTGGAAGGAGCCCTCCTTGAGGTCGTCCGCGGTCAGATGGAGAAACTACTTTCGGGCGGGGGAGAGCGCATCCTCCGCGGGTACATCGAGGAGGAGATTGCCGCTCGCGGGGAGGATCCGCGGGTGGAGAGGGACCGGGTCCAGGGTCGGATCGCCGAGATCGACCGGCTGGCGTCCGTACTGTTGGACGGAATCTCCTCCGAGAACCGGGCTTTCGTGGACAGCAAGCTTCGTGACTTAGCCGCCGAGAAAAAGAGCCTTGTCGGCCGCCTGGAGTCGCTTGGGGCCATTTCCAGCGACAACTTGGACCCTGAGGTCATCCTTCAGCAGGGAAGAGCCGCCTTGCAGGACCTGGCGCGGCTGATGGAGTTCGGGTGCCTTGAGGAACGGAAGGAATTTATCCGGGCTTTTGTGACCGGAGTCACGGTCCTTCCGGACGAAAAGCGCTTAGAAGTGCGTGTAAGAAAAATCCCGGCTTCGGTATCGCTGAAGCCGGGATCGTCTGTAGAGTTGGTAGCGGGGGCGGGATTTGAACCCGCGACCTTTGGGTTATGAGCCCAACGAGCTACCAGGCTGCTCCACCCCGCGTCGCTGATCAAATGGTGTGGCATTATAAGAAGATTGGCAGCAAAGTGTCAAGGCGGGTTGGTGATAAGATTGGGGCCAAGAATTCCTGTCAGATATTCCTTGACGTAACAGATAGGGGCGGGTATATGAGAGTCAACATTGGCCCTCACCTGTCGGAGAGGCCGCTCGTGATCGTTCGACGGTTGTTTGCTCTCATCCTTCCCTTGCTGTTCGGGTTGGCGGCCTCGCCTGTCGAAGCTGCCTGGACCGCGAGCGGCACGTTCCTCTATCAGGACCGCGAGTTCGACGAGAACGGCTTCACGGGCGCGACTCCCAACTTGCCCGTCCGTTTCGCGAAGGTGGAGGTCCGCTATTTCAAGCAAAGCGGAGGCACGACGCTGCTGGCGACGGGGGCCACCGACGCCGCAGGAAACTATTCCATCCTCGTCAGCGACACCTCGACACGCGACATCATGGTTCGCGCGCTGACGGCCTCCGGCGTGGCCGACCTGTTCCTGGAGGTCACGAACGTCGTCGGCACGGTCAGCAACTACGCCGTGACGACGCCCACCTTCTTCGCGCACGCCCCAGTGAACCTCAACGCGGGAACCGTCGTCGCGCTCGCGGGGGCCGGCGGCGAGCCCTTCAACCTCTTCGACGTCGGCTTGAATACGGAGGATTACCTCGCGCACCTGAACGGGAGCCGCCCGAGCTCGACCCATGAGCTCATCATCCAGTGGGAGAACCTGTCGGGCGTGACGGTCAACAGCTACATCGGCAACAACACGGTGCGCGCGGCCGACACCTCCGGATACAATGACACGGTCATCCAGCACGAGACCGGCCACTACGCGGTATTCAACTTTTCCGCCACCGATTCTCCGTTCGGCTTTCACCGGCTGAGCAATTGCAAACAGGATCTCCGGCTGGCGTTCGATGAAGGATTCGCCACCTACTTCGGACAATCGGTCCGGAAGTACCTGAACCTGCCCAACCCCCACCTTTACGTCAAGACGACCGGCGCGGTCGGCCCGGGGAACCTCGATTTCTACTTCAACGTCGAGGACGAGGTCCCGTTCACCTGCAGCGAGTCGACCAGCGAAGTGACCGTCTATGCGGCCCTGTGGGATCTCGTCGACGGCGCGACCACCCCCGACGAGACTCCGGGGGTGGACGAGGGCTGGGACCCGCTGGCGGTGAGCGACACCGTCGTCTGGGACATCATGCGAAATTACATGCCGGGCGCCGTCAACAAGAGCGCCGAGGATTTCTGGGACGGATGGTTCGTCCTGGGCAAGGGACTGGACTCCTCCTTCCGGACGGTGTTCGTGCAGCATGGCATGGAATTCATCGACGACCTCGCGGAGAACAACGACACCACCGCCGGCGCCCTGGGGATCGCTCCCGACGGAGTGCCCCTCCACGCCACCTATTTCAGGCCGCTGGCGAGCGGTGCGGGCACGACCGACGTCGACTATTTCAAATTCTTCGGAACGGCGGGGCACGATTTCCGGATCGAGACGACGGCTCTGACGGGGGACGCCAACACCTCCCTGGTTCTTCTCGGGCCGGACGGAGTCACTCCGATCATGTCGAATGACGACCGGGGGGGCGGCGAGAAGTCGTCCCTGATGATCTTCAACTCTCCCGCCAGCGCCACGTACTACGTCAAGTCCTTCCACGGCCCCGGCCTCGGAATCTACGGCTCCTACGACGTGGTCATCAGCGGCGCCGTCGTGGCCGGTGGATCCAGCCCCCCGCTCGTGACGCAGTCGCCCAAATTCACGAGGCGTCCGATGCTGAACGAGGGGGACAGCCCGACGGTTTCCGGACTCAGTTCCCAGGATTGAAAATCGCGCGGGCGCCGGGGTCTTCCCGGAACACGAAGGTGATCTCTCCGGGACGGGCGTAGCCGAGATCTTCCCGGGCGATGCGCTCGATCGCGAGCGGATCCTGCCGGAGGGCGCGGATTTGCTCGTGCAAGGAGGCGTTCTCCTGGCGCAGCGCCAGGACCTCGAAGGAGATCTGCTGATAGGTCGATTTCTTCCGCCAGACCTCGAAGAGCCCGCGGTCGCCCAGGATCGAACGGGCCACCAGCGCGAGGATGGCGCACAGGCTCACGGTGAGCAGGAGCCTTTTGCCGATCGAGACCGGCTCCCGGCGCGGCTGCCGTGCCGGGAGCGTCACCGTCTGCCTCCCGCCGCATAGACTTCAAACCCGCGATACCGGGCTCGATCCGACAGCTCCTCTTCGATGCGCAGGAGCCGATTGTATTTCGCGACCCTTTCGGAGCGCGCCGGCGCACCGGTCTTGATCTGTCCGAGGTTGAAGGCCACCGCCAGATCGGCGATCGTCGTGTCCTCCGTCTCGCCCGAGCGATGGGAGACGACGCAGGTGTACCCGGCGCTCCGGGCGAGATCGATCGTCTCGCGCGTCTCGGTGAGCGTGCCGATCTGGTTGAGCTTGATGAGGACGGAGTTGGCCACCTTCTGGCGGATTCCCTCCCGGAGAATCGCGGGATTGGTCACGAAGAGGTCGTCTCCGACCAGCTGAATCTTCTCTCCCAGCGCGCGCGTCAAGCCGGCCCATCCCTCCCAGTCGCCCTCCGCCATCCCGTCTTCGATGCTCACGATCGGGTATCGGGCCACGAGGCCGGCGTAGAAGTCCACCAGCTGCGCGGAAGTCTTTTCGGGCGGCGACTCGGCCTTCAGCCGGTAGACGCCGTCCTGGTGGAATTCCGACGCCGCCGAATCGAGGCAGAGAACGGCATCGCGCCCCGGAGCGTAGCCCGCCTGCTGGATCGCCTCGACGATGCAGTCCAGCGCCTCGGCGTGCGAGCGGAAACTGGGGGCGAAGCCGCCCTCGTCGCCGACGGTCGTCGAGAGCCCCTTCTTCTTGAGGACCGCTTTCAGCTGCTGGTAGATTTCGGCCGCCATCCTCAGCCCTTCGCGGAACGAGGCGGCCCCGGCGGGCGCGACCATGAACTCCTGGAGATCGAGGTTGTTGTCGGCATGGACGCCGCCGTTGACGATGTTCAACATCGGGACCGGAAGCTCCACCGCCGCGTCGCCGCCGAGCGCGCGGTAGAGGGGAAGCCGCAACGAGGCGGCCGAGGCCCGGGCCACCGCGAGCGAGACCCCCAGCAGAGCGTTCGCGCCCAGCCTGCTCTTGGCCGGAGTCCCGTCCATTTCGATCATGCGGCGGTCCAGCGCGGCCTGGCTCGCGGCCTCCATCCCCGAGAGCTCGGGGGCGAGGACGGAATTAACGTTCTCCACCGCCCGCAGGACCCCTTTTCCGGCGAAGCGCTTCGGATCTCCGTCCCGCAGCTCCAGGGCCTCCCGGGAGCCGGTGGAAGCGCCCGACGGGACGGCCGCCGATCCGCGCGCGCCGTCCGACAGGACGGCCTCGACCTCCAGGGTCGGGTTGCCGCGCGAATCGAGAATCTCACGGGCGGTCAGTGATTGGATTCGAGCCATCGATCCTTCCCCCCTCAGGGATTCAGGACGAGCGACCGGCCGGCATCCAGCAGCCGCGCCAGGTCCTTCGGGCTGCGCGCCTCGGCGTAGCAGCGGACCAGCGGCTCCGTCCCGGAAGGACGCAAGAGGAGCCAGGAGGCGTCCTGCAGGAGCATGAGCGTGCCGTCGGTCGTGCGCACCTCGGTGACGCGCTTTCCGGCCAGCGAGTCGGGCGGGCTCTCCAGCCGGCGGCGGAGGGCGATTACCTCTCCGGGGCCCATCCGGAAATCGCGGCGCGCGGAGTGCCGCGGCCCGACTTTGCGGAACAGGAGCTGAATCTGGCGCCGCAGGCTGGCTCTTCGCCGGGCGACCATCTCCGCCACGAGACATCCCGCCAGGATGCCGTCCTTCTCCGGCACGTGCCCCGACACGGAGAGTCCGGAGCTTTCCTCGCCGGCCAGGAAGACCTTCCCGTCCAGGAGGAGGTCACGGAAGTACTTGAAGCCGACGGGAGTTTCGAAGTGGGCCACACCGTGATGCTCCGCCACGTCGTCGAGGAGGTGCGTCGTCGCGACCGTGCGCGCGACCCCCGACCGGTAGCCTCGCGTCTCCAGGAGATAGTCGGCGAGCAGGGCGAGGATCAGGTTGGCGGCGACGTAATGGCCGCCCCGATCGACGATCCCGAAACGATCGGCGTCGCCGTCGGTGGCGAGACCCAGATGCGCCCCCGTGCGGCGCACCTCCGCGCACAGCTCGTCGAGGTGCTTTTCATTGGGATCCGGTCCGCCTCCTCCGAAGAGCACGTCACGGCGGTCCCGGATCGTCGTCACGCGGGCGACGGGGGAGAGCAACGCCTGCGAATAGCCCCTTCCGGCGCCGTACAACGGGTCACACACCAGCCGCAGCCGGCCGCGGCCGAGCGCTTTCCGATCGATGATGCGCAGGATCGCGGCGCGATACGGGCCGGAGGGGTCCACCGTGCGAAGCTCGGAAGGCCGCGGTTGCGGGGCCGGAGATCCGTCGTGGATCTCGGCGATCAGCGCCTCGATCCGCCGGGTCGTCTCCGGCGGGGCGGGCGCGCCGTCCCGCGTCGAGAATTTCAAGCCGTTGTACTCGGCCGGATTGTGGCTCGCGGTGAGGTTGATGCCGCCGTCGAGTCGCCCGCGCCGGATCGCGTGGGCCACCACCGGAGTCGGCACGAAATCGGCAGCCAGGCGAGGCCGGACCCCTTCCGTCAGGAGCACGGAAGCGACGTCGCGGGCGAGCTGCTCGGAGAGGAAGCGCGTGTCGTAGCCGACGAACAGGCTCGGCGCGCGCCGCCGGTTCTCTTCGTGGACGAGACGAGCGATAGCCCGGGTCGCCCGCCGCAGGTTGAAGAAGGTGAAGTCGTCGCTGAGGATCCCCCGCCATCCGGACGTGCCGAAGGCGATCGGTGTCGGAGCCATCGGACCGGATTCTCCGCCAGGACGTTCGTCCGAGCAGGCATTCCGGGAGGCTTTCGCCTCCTGCCAGCCCGGTGCGGCGCCGACTATAGCACAGGGCCGATCTCATGACAAGGAAAGGATTTGGAGCGATTCGTGCCTTGACACGCCGCAGGGCGGGGACTATACTTCGAGCGTCAAGGAGATCTCCTTCCATGGAAAATGAAACCGTTCTGGTTCTCTCGACGGCTTCCTCGGAGAAAGAGGCGATCTCGATCGCGCAGGCCCTGGTGGATCAGGAGCTGGCCGCCTGCGTCAACGTGGTTCCCGCCATCCGATCGATCTATCGCTGGAAAGGCAAGATCTGGAACGAGGTGGAGAACATGATGTTCATCAAGACCACCTCGCAGCAGTTCGAGGAAGTCAAGAAGACGATCAAAGAGCTGCACTCCTACGAGCTTCCCGAAGTGCTCCTCTTGAAGATCGACGACGGCGAGAAGAACGTGCTGAACTGGATCGGCTCGTCGGTGAAGGGCGGCCGCGAGCGCTTCTAGTCCATCAGACGGCCGCGAGCCCCTGCTCCAGATCCGCCACGATGTCCTCCACGTCCTCGTTGCCCACCGAAATCCGGATCAGGCCCGACGTGAATCCCTGACGCTCCCGCTCCGCCTCTGGGATCGAGGCATGGGTCATGGTGCCCGGATGGCAGATGAGCGTCTCGACTCCCCCCAGGCTTTCGGCCAGGGCGCACAGGCGCAAGCGATCGAGGAAACGCTTGGCGCGGTCGAAGTCGCCCAGGTCGAAGGAGATCATCCCGCCGAAGCCGGAGCATTGGGTTCGCGCCAGCTCGTGCTGCGGATGGGACGGCAGGCCGGGGTAGAGGACGCGCCGCACCTTCGGGTGGGAATCGAGAAAGGCGGCGACCTGCCGCCCACCGGCATCGTGAGAGCGCATCCTCAGGTGCAGCGTCTTGATCCCCCTCAGGACGAGCCACGAGTCGAAGGGAGACAGGATGGCCCCGACGGAGTTCTGCGTGAATCCGATGCGCTCGGCATGGTCCCGATTCGAGGTGACCACGCATCCGCCGACGCTGTCGGAGTGGCCGTTGATGAACTTGGTCGTGCTGTGCAGGACCACGTCGATGCCGAAGGCGAGCGGCTTCTGAAAATACGGAGACATGAAGGTGTTGTCGACCACGGAAATGAGCGAGCGCCGCCGGGCCAGCTTCGCGGCCGGCTCCAGGTCGGTGAGGCTCATCAGCGGGTTCGTGGGCGTCTCGATGTAAAGCATGCGCGTGTCCGGGCGGATCGATCGCTCGGTGGCCTCCAGATCGCCGGTGTCGACGTAGGTGAAGTCGAGCCCGTATCCCCGGAGGATCCGCTCGAACAGGCGGTAGGTCCCTCCGTACGTCATGCTTGAGACGACGACGTGATCTCCCTTTCCCACCAGCGTCATCACTGCCGCGATCGCCGACATTCCCGAGGCGAAACAGAAGCCTTTCTCGCCCCCCTCGAGCGCGGCCAGGTTCTTCTCCAGGGCCAGCCGCGTCGGGTTGATGGTGCGGGCGTAGTCGTATCCTTTGCTCTTGCCCAGCGCTTCCTGCACATAGGTCGAAGTCTGGTAGATCGGAGTCATGATCGCGCCGGTGGTCGGATCGGGATCCTGCCCCGCGTGGATGGCGTCCGTGGCGAAACCCATCGTCGCTCCTCTCGTGATGCGTTCCTGGTGCGGGGATGATAGCCAACGCCTCGGAGGAGTGTCAAACCTCGAAACGCGCGCGCGGCCCGCTCTCCCGTGCCTTGCGTCCCGCGGATCGATGCGTCTATAGTGCCTCGCGGCAATCCGAGCCTCTCGATGTCCGGCCTGAACCCTCTGGGGTCTTCCCTGCGTAGGAGGAGACGGGACTCTCGAGGGCCGATTCGGGGCTTCTTCGACGGGAGGCAACCGTGGACCATTCTCTTCCAGACCCCTCGCGCAGGCTGGCGCTCGTCCTCCTGTCGTTCGCGTCCTTCCTCTTGGGAGCGAAGACTGCCCCGCCGGTTGAGGCGCCGGATCCCCGACCCTACGCGAAGAAGGCGCAGGCGGCCTTCGACGAAAAGGACTACGCCGCCTTCCGCGAGAACATGGAGAAGGCCGTCGAGCTCCGACCGGGCCACGCGGGATATCAGTACTACCTGGCGATGGCGGAGGCGCTCACCGGCAGAAAAGACCAGGCGCTTTACTGGCTCTCTCGCGTGGCCGGGGTCGGGCTCGCGTTCCCGGCCGCGGAAGAGAGCGCCTTCGAGTCGATTCGCGACTCCGAGGGTTTCCAGGGCATCCTGCGGCAATTCGAGGCCAACAAAGCCCCGGTCCATCGGAGCTCGATCGCATTCACCGTCGGCGAGCAGCGGCTCATCGCGGAAGGCCTGGCCTACGATCCGGGGAAGGATCGGTTCCTGATCGGAAGCGTCCACCGGAGAAAGATCCTGAGTGTCGCCCGGGACGGCAAGATCGCCACGTTCAGCGTCCCGGAAGATGGATTGTGGGGGGTCTTCGGCATGCGGGTCGACCCGGCAAGGCGGTTGCTGTGGGTCGCCAGCGCGGCGCTGCCGGAGATGGAAGGATACGGCCCCGAGGACGATGGGAAGACGGGTGTCTTCAAATACGATCTGAAAACCGGCAAGCTCCTGGCCCGGTATCTTCCTGCCGGCCGGGAGAGGAAGCACTTCTTCGGCGATCTGACGGTCGACGCGAAAGGGAGCGTGTTCGTCACGGACAGCGTCTCCCCGATCCTCTACACGATCGGCCGGCGGGACGATCGCCTGGAGCCCTTCGTCGAAGGTCCTTTCGTGTCGCTGCAGGGAGTCGACGTTTCCGCCGACGGCAAGCGGGTCTACGTCGCCGATTACTCCCGCGGGATCTTCGCGGTGGATCGCGCGAGCCGCGGGATGACGCTGCTGCCGGCCCCGGAGCGCAGCATTCTCCTCGGGATCGACGGCATCTACATCCGCGGGGATCGCCTCATCGGAGTGCAAAATGGCACCCGGCAAAACCGCATCGTCCGGCTGTCGCTGGACGAGGCGGCCTTGAAGGTGAAGTCGTTGGAGGTGCTGGAAGCCAACACTCCGGAGCTGGCCGGACCCACGCTGGGCGTCCGGGTCGGAGGCGATTTCTTCTACGTCTCCAACAGCGAATGGGACGCCTTCGACGCCGCGACGGGCCGGTTCGCGGAGGACAAGCTCCGCCAGCCGGTGATCCTCAAGGTTCCTTTCTGAGAAGGGAGGTGGAGGCGTGGCTGCCTATTTGATCGTCGAGATCGACGTTCGCGACCCGGCCGGCTATGAGGAATACAAGACGCTGGCGGCGCAGACCGTTCAGGGCTTCGGCGGGAGATATCTGGCGCGCGGCGGAGAGGCCCAGGCGCTGGAAGGGGACTGGACGCCGAGGCGCGTCGTCATCCTGGAGTTCCCGAGCGCAGACCGGGCGCGCGAATGGTGGTCCTCCAAGGAGTACGGCAAGGCCCGCGACATCCGGCGCCGCACGGCCGACGCCCGCATGATCCTGGTCGAAGGAGTCGCCTAGCACTCCAGGAGGAGAAAAAGAAACGGGGCCCGAAGGCCCCGTGAACAAGATTGATCTTGCCTCCGAGGAGGCGCGACTCAGCGGCCGTGGCCGTTTCCCTGGCCGTGCCCCTTCCCTTGGCCTTGGCCCTCTCCCTTGTTTCCTTTCCCTTTGCCTTTCGTGCCGCCCCGCGTCTCGCGGGAGTCGGAGCCGCCCCGCATCTGGCGGGAATCGGAGCTGCCCCGCGCCCCGTCCCGGCTGTCCGCGCCCCGGCGGTTCGCGGCCCAGGTCTGACGTCCATGCTTTTCCCGCCAGCGGTTCGCGGTGTAGGCCTCGACCCGCTTGCCCTGGCGTTGCGCGTCGATGACCGCGAACGGGCTCGCGCCGAAGTGCCGCGCGGCGGTTTGGACCTTCACCAGGCCGACGACGTCGCGATCGGCGAAGCGAACGCGACGATACGTGCCCGGCCGGGAGTTCTTCTTCCAGTATCCCCACGCGTTGCCGTAGGGCGGTCCGGGATCGCGATCCATTCCCACGAACAGGACGGACGGGCTGACGTTCAGCCTGAAGAAGACCTCGTTCCAAGGGTATCCTTCGTTCCGCAGGCTCAGAATGGCGCCCGGATCGCGGTGCGTGTGAAAGGCGAGGAACGCGATGACCGGGAAATCGTCCTCCGGGTACCGCATGCGCTCGATGACGGTCACCGGCATCGCCGGCCGCCAGACCTCATTCGACACGTTGAGGAAGATCCGAGTGTCCTCGTTGACGTTCATGCCCATGCTCACGTCGAAGCTGACGGCCGCATGAACGGCAGGAGCCGCTGTCAGGATCAACAGGACAGCGCCCAGGAAGTGCTTTCTCCCAAGAGACTGGAAATCCATCGTGGTCCCTCCTCGGCGAGTTTCGTACCGGGAGAATATAGGAGCCGGTGCGCCGAGGGTCAAGGCACGACGGCCGCGCCCTGCGCCGGGCAACCGGCTTGTTTCCAGCTCGATGGGAGCGTGCGGCCGCCCGGCATTTCAATGTCGTAATCGATCGAGCCGGCTGCTTCCGAACCTCGAAAAGGCCGGACGCGAGCCGGGATGGATCGGGGGCCGAATGTAACATGATTTTTGAGACGCGACACTAGGTTGACGATCCCCGCGGCGAGGTGTGAGAATCGGCGGCCACGGCCGCTTCCCCGATCCGAGGGCGTTGCTGCGATGCGAATCGGAGTGATCTCGGACACCCATGGACGCCTCGAAGCGCGCGTCCTCGATCTCTTCCAGGGCGTCGAGCGCATCCTCCACGCCGGGGACGTCGGAAGCGAGGAGGTGCTCGAGAGGCTCGAGTCCGTGGCTCCGGTCACGGCGGTTCACGGGAATGTCGACGAAGGGCCGCTCGTCGAGCGGCTGCGGGAAGTGGAGTGGCTCGAGGCCGGCGGCCTTCGATTCCTGATTCTCCACCAGATCGGAAGCCCGGGGTGCCTGGCGGAGCCCGCCCGCCTCAGGATCCGGGAGCGCCGTCCCGACGTGGTCGTGTTCGGACATACGCACGCCGTCTGCGACCGGGTCGTCGACGGCGTCCGTTTTCTGAATCCCGGCGGCTCGGGGCCCCGTCGATTCGGTCTTCCCAGGACGGTCGCGCTGCTGGAGGCGAGCCGCGGCGAAATCGAAGTCCGCTTCGTGGGGATCGATGCCCCGGGCCTGGAGCGTGAAGGGGAGAACCGATGATGCGAAAAAGCAGGATGATCGTCCCGGCGGTGCTGCTGGCGGCGCTCTCGGCGGCCGCGGCTCCCCGAAGGAGCGCCGCGCCGCCGGCCAACCTGATTGCGACGTTTTCGATCGTGGCCTACGACCCGGCCAACGGCGACCTAGGAGTCGCCGTCACCTCCAAGTTCCCGGCGGTGGGAAACGGTGTGCCGTGGGCCCGCGCGGGGGTCGGCGCGGTGGCCACGCAGGCCGCCGCGAACCTTTCCTTCGGTGAGGGAGGGCTCGATTGGATGGTGCGGGGGGCGTCGGCGGAGGAGGCCCTTCGGAGAGTGATCGAGGCCGATCCGGGACGGGAGGAGCGGCAGGTCGGCATGGTGGACGCGCGCGGCAACGCCGCCACCTTCACCGGAAAGAACTGCTTCTCATGGGCGGGAGGCAGGACGGGAAAGCACTATGCCGCCCAGGGAAACATCCTGGTGGGGCGCGAGACCATCGAGGCGATGAGCCGGGCGTTCGAGCGGACGCGCGGCGAGCTTCCCGATCGGCTGGTGGCGGCGCTTTCGGCGGGCCAGGCGGCCGGCGGCGACCGAAGAGGGCGCGAATCGGCGGCTCTTCTGGTCGTCCGGAAAGGCGCGGGGTACGGCGGCAGAGGGGACCGTTGGGTCGATCTCCGGGTGGACGATCATCCCGATCCGGTCCGGGAGCTTCGCCGGCTCCTCGCGGTGCATCATCTCTATTTCGGCCGCACCGATCGATCGAAAGTGGTCCGTATCGACGCGGCCCTGGCGCGGGAGATCCAGCTGGTCCTGTCCCGAAGAGGATTCTATAAGGGGTCGATTCACGGAAAGTACGACGCCGCCACGCGCAAAGCCCTGGAGGACTACCTGGGATGGGAGAACCTGGAGGAGCGGATCCAGAAGGACGACACGATCGACGACGTCGTGCTCGCCTACATCCGGGAGCACGACGAGCCCGGCAGGCGGTAGCTCGTCCGCCGGAAAGAGGCGTCCCGTGTTGCGTCTGGCAATGGCGTCAACCGCGAGGCCGTCGAGGCGCCCGGATCACCCGGGGCGACGAAGTGCCGCGTGCCCCAAGCGGCACGCCGGCGAGGCGGGATGGATCAACGGTCGAGTGTAACGGGATTTCGGAGACGCGACCCTAGTCCTCGAAGCGAATGTCCTTCACCGCGCTGTTCACGATGAACACCCGGGTGTTGTTCTCGCCCGGGTCGGCAGGATAGAAGTAGAAGCCCTTCTTGTCCTTCCCATACCCCTGTGAGAAGCCCCACACCTTCTCGCCATCCTGGAACTCCACCACCGTCTTCTTCCCCAAGGAGGACTCCATGGCGAATTTCTTGGCGCGTTCCACCGAGCGGCGGGCCGCCCCCCATTCCTTGACGTAGAAGAGGGCCTTGAGCTCCTCCACGCGGATGACGGTCGGCATCCCCCCGCCCTCGCTGGGCAGGAGGTGGAAGGATTCGGAGGCCGGATGAAAATCCTGCGTCAACCCCCGCAACGTCCTGCCATCCTTGAAGTGAGCGACGACTTTGTCTTCCATGGGCCCCCCTTCGAATCGGCGCGCGGCGCGCGCTACAGATTGCCCGTGACGGCGATGGCGCCGTCCGTGGCGAACGGAGATTCCGCGTCCACGCTCGGGAAGAAGACGACCGGCAGATCGGCCAGGTCCTTGCGGACCGCGGAGCCGGGAGCGCCGGAGGAGGAGACGACCAGGCGGAAGTCCCCGATCCCTTCCTTCATGACGCGTATCGTCACGTTCGCGATGACCCGCGTTGTGCTGACCAGCACGGAAGGGCATCCCTGGCAGGTGCCGGAGACGCAGGTGTTCAGGCAGTCCGCGTCCTGCGTGCAAGTGCGGCCCGGAATGTTGGTGCAGAGGTTGCCGCTGCAATCCAGAGGGACGGAGTTGCATTCCGCGGTGCCCGAGCAGGAGGCGCCGCCGGACTCACAGAAAGAGCAGTCGGCGCTGGTCGAACAGCCCCGGTTCGGATCGTTCGAGCAGACCTTCGGCCCCGTCAGGACGGCGAACGCAGCTTGCAGAATCCCGAACGACCCGCAGGCGTCCCCGGCGGCGGTGCAGTCGGTGTCGGCTGTGCAGAACGTGCGGCCATCGCTCCGGCAGAACCTCGACCCGCCGGCGTTGGCCTGCTGGCGATTGTTCGTGCAGATCGGGCTGTTGATGCCGCAGCTCAAGTTCACCGTGTTGCAGGTCCCGAAGAGGGTGTTCTGGCCGGAGAGGCTCGCCACCTGGATGAAGGTGGAGTCGTAGCGGAACACCAGATCGACGTCGTCGATGTCCAGATCGGTGACGCCGGCGAAGTTCCTGATGACCACGTCCATCGAGATCGAGTCTCCGACGGTGATGACGTTGTCGAAGAAGACGACTCCTTTCGCCGACGGCAAAGACGCGGGTGGAGAGGCCGGCGGAGCATCCTGAGCCAGCCTGGCCCGGACCGTCGGCGTCAGGATCGGTTTCCTCTCGCCGCCCGAGCATTGGCCGAGAATCAGCACGCCCGCCAGCGGAGCGAGGAGGCGCAGCGATCGGTTCGATGGAAGCGGCATCGGGCGGCTAAGGTCCCCTCGGAGAGTACGGACTTGAATCCGAGCAGTATAGCCCCCGGCCGATCTCCTTTCAACCCGGCGGCTTGCGCTACTTAAGCCGCGCCCCGAGCAAGGCGCTGACCGCCTTGCCGTCCGCCTTCCCGCGGTGCCGCGCCATGAATTCCTTCATGGCCCGCCCCATGTCCTTCTTCTGGGTGATTCCCGTCTCGCGCAGCAGCTGATCCACGGCCTGCTCGAGCTCCTCCCCCTCCAGCTGCGCCGGCAGGTACCGCATGAGGACCCCCAGCTCCGCCTCTTCCTGCTGCACGAGATCGGGCCGGTTCCCTTTCCGGAAGGCGTCGATCGATTCCCGCCGGGCGCGGATCGCCTTCTGGATCAGCGCCGCGATCTCGTCCTCCCGCAGGTCCCGCTTCGTCTCGATGGCGGCGTAGCGAATCATGGAGAGCAGCAACCGCAGCGTGGAGACGGCGATCTTGTCGCCGGATTTCATCGCTTCTTTGAGGTCTGACTGGATGCGATCCATCATGAGCGTCACATCTCCTGCCGTCTTCCCAGCGTCCGAGTTTTTGACTCCCCCCCGGCGAGGCCCCTATAATAACGCCGTTTTCGGGAGGTTCGGATGGCTCCGGAAGATCCCGGCACTTCCTCGGAAGACGTCCCCGAGGCGCCCGCGAAGCGCTCCTCCAAATCGTCGCTGTTCATCGCTCTCGTCCTGGCCGCGGCCGCGGGCGCGTTTTTCCTGATGCGCCGGCCGGCGGCGGCGCCGGCGGGCGCCACCCCGGGGAGCGCCGCCTCGAAGGCCCCGGCGGCAGGGGTGGTCGTCGAAGCTCCGGTGAAGCTCAGCGCCGCCGCCTCGCTGGTGTCGGATCGGTTCCGTTGCCTTTGCGGGGAGTGTCACGACACGCTGGGAAGCTGCACCTGCACCCGGGACAAAGGGTCCAATGAGATGAAGACGACGCTCAATCGAATCGCCGCCGAGAAGAAGACGATCGCCGAGATCGAGGCGGCGATGGTGCAGAAGTACGGGCCCGGCGTCCTGATCGCCTCCACCCCCGCGCCGTCCGGCCGCTGATCCCTCGCGCTCCTTTCTTCAGCGCGCTCCCCAGCGCAGTTTTCGCCGCAGCACGTCGAAGTAGTTTCTCTGCCGTGAAACGATCAGCGGAAGGGAAGCGCTGCTGCGCCGGACGCTGAGGCGGTCCCCGGCCTTCATCGGGAAGCCCACCTGGCCGTCCATGGTGCAATAGACGTTTTCCGCCCCCGATTCCAGCGTGACCTCGATCCGCACGGAGTCGGGGACGACGAGCGGCCGGTTCGTCAGGGCGTGCGGGCAGATGGGGGTGATGCAGAAGGCCTGCAGGGAAGGAAGGACGATGGGCCCTCCGGCCGACAACGAATAGGCGGTGGAACCGGTGGGGGTCGAGACGATCAGGCCGTCGGAATGGTACGTCGCGACGAACTGCCGATCGATCTTCACGTTCATCTCCAGGATCCGGGCCAGGGCGCTCTTGTTGATGACCACGTCGTTCAGCAGCCGGTGGCCGGAGATCTTCCTCCGCCCGCGCACGAGGGAGGCGTGCAGCATCATCCGGGCCTCCACTTCGAACCGTCCCTGGAGGACCTCGTCGAGGACCGACTCCATCTCCTCCAGCCTCGTCTCGGTCAGGAAGCCGAGGCTTCCGAGGTTCACTCCGAGGACCGGAACGACGCGCCGGGCCATGTTCCGGGCCACTCCCAGCATGGTGCCGTCACCTCCCAGGACCAGCATGAGATCGACCGAGGCCGTCAGGGTGGGCAGCGTCCTCCCTTTGCCCTTCTGCCCGAGAAAGCGGGCGGTTTCGGGATCGCACAGAGTCCGCACCTTGCGGCGCGCCAGCAGAGAGAACAGCCGCTTGGCCGCTCCGCGGGAGGTGGGCGAGTGGAGCTTCGCCACGATGCCCACGGTTCGGAAGGGAGGAAGGGGACTCATCGGTGGGTGGCCTCCTGAATGCGATCCGTGAGCTCGGGCCCCTCCATGGAGGGGCCATGATTCCGGAAATGGAGGAAGAACTCCTTGTTGCCTTCGGCGCCCGGAACGGGGGAGAGAAAGACGTCGCACCCGCTCAAATGCACGGCGGCGCCGGCGGCGAGGATTTCCTGGATGACCCGCCGGTGCACCGACGGATCGCGCACGATCCCTCCCTTGCCGACCTCCCTCCTGCCCGCCTCGAACTGCGGCTTCACGAGCGCCGCCAGATCGCTGCCGGGCAAGAGCAGGCTCGCCGCCGGCCCCAGCACGAGGCGCAGCGAGATGAACGAAACGTCCACGACCGCCAGGGAGACGGCTTCCGGAATCATGCCGGGCTCGAGGAAGCGGGCATTGATCTTCTCCATCACGACGACCCTCGGGTCGCGGCGGAGCCGCTCGTGCAGCTGACCGAACCCGACGTCCAGGGCGTAGACCCGCCTGGCCCCTCGCTGCAGGAGACAGTCGGTGAACCCGCCCGTGGAAGCGCCCACGTCCAGGGCGATCCGATCGCGGGGATCGATTCCGAAGCGCTCCAGGGCGCCGGCCAGCTTCAGGCCGCCGCGGCCCACGTAGGGATGATCGGGGCCGGAGAGCTCCAGCCGGCAGGAGGCGTCGAAGCGCTCCCCCGCCTTGGCGGCGCGCCGGCCCTCCACCGCGACGCGTCCCGCCAGGATGAGGGCCTGAGCCCGTTCCCGGCTCTCGGCCAGACCTCGCGCCACCATCAGGAGATCGAGCCGCTCGCGCTTGGAGTCGCTCCCTTTCGCCATCGCCGGGTCGTCTCCGCGGGTGCGCCCCTCAGTGCGCCCGCCGAAGCACGAATTCGGCCAGGCTCGACAGCGGCTCCGAACGCTTTCCGAAGGGCCGCAGCGCCCGCTTCGCCCGCGCCACGGCGGCCGCCGCCATCACCCGCGATCGGGCCGTACCGAAGAGCGACGGATAGGTGGCTTTGCTCACGGCCCGGTCCTTGCCCGGGGACTTCCCCAGCTCCCGCCGCGTCCCTTCCTCGTCCAGAACATCGTCGACGATCTGGAAGGCGAGCCCGACCTCGCGACCGTAGCGCCGCAGCGCCTGCACGTCGCGGGGGAGGCCGCCGCCGAGGATGGCTCCGATCTCGGCGGACACGGTGAACAGGGCGCCGGTCTTGGAGGCGTGGATTCGTGAGAGATCGGACGGGGCGATGCGCTTTCCCTCGGCCTGCAGATCGCGGACCTGGCCGCCCACCATCCCTTCCATCCCGACGGCCCGGGCCACCCGCGCCAGGACTTGCGCGCGCCGTCCCTCGAAGCGGCGGCCCGCCGGCTCCTCCGCCAGGATCTGGAAGGCGAGGGAGTGCAACGCGTCGCCCGACAGGATGGCCAGCGCCTCTCCGAACTTCACGTGGGCGGTGGGCTTGCCGCGTCTCAAGTCGTCGTCGTCCATGGCGGGAAGATCGTCGTGGATCAGGGAGTAGGTGTGGATCATCTCCAGGGCACAGCAGGCGGGAAGCGCCCAGGCGTCCTTTCCTCCCACCGCGCGGCAGGCTTCCAGAGTCAGAACGGGGCGGATCCTCTTGCCGCCGGCCAGGACGGAATAGCGCATCGCGCGCAGCAGGGACGCGGGCGCGTCGCGGGCGGTCCGAAGCCGGCGGCCGAGCGCGGCGTCGATGACCCGGCGCCGGCTTTCCAGCCACGGACGCGCGCTCTCCATCTCATTCCTCCTCGCCGCCGCCCGCCGGTTCGTCCAGGTCGGCCCCGCCCGGCGCGAACGGCTCGGGGGTCCAGGCGCCGTCGGCCCCTTTCATCAGGATCTCGATCCGCTTCTCCGCCTCGTCGAGCTTCGTGCTGCAGAATCGGGAAAGGCGCACCCCTTCCTCGAAGAGCTTCAGGGCGTCGTCGAGCGGCAGATCGCCCCCTTCCAGATCCCGGACGATCCGCTCCAACCCCGCGAGCGCCTCCTCGAAACGGGGCTCCTTAGGTCCTTTCTTCATCATCCTGGGCATGGGTCACCTCACGTACGTCGCAGGCGATCCGCCCCCGGCGCAGCCGGACGTCGACCCGCCCGTGCTCGGGGAGCCTCCGGCTGTCGGTCACGAGGGCGCCGGTCCGAGGATCGAGGCACAGCGCATAGCCCCGGTCCAATACCGCGAGCGGGGAAAAGGAATCGAGCAGCGACGAGAGAGCCGCCCAGCGGTCGCGCCGTTCGGAGGCGATCCACCGGACCGCGGGCACCGCCCGCCGCAGCAGGGCCTCGGAGCGCAACCGTCGGGCCCCGACGTGAGCGGCCAGGAGGCGGGGCGACACGACCTCGGAGGCCCGGGCCAGCCTCCTGCCGCGCTCGAGGAGCTTCCGCCGGAGCGCCCCGCGCAGCGCCTCGCGGCGATCGTCCAGGCGCTGGAACAGGGCGTCGAGGCGGCCGCGCGTCGACAGCAGCGCGCGGCTGCGGCCCAGCCGGGCGCTGCGCTCTCGAAGATCGCGATGGATCAGACGGATCGACTGGTGGGAGCGGGACAGCAACGAGGCGATCCGCTCGCGCAGCTCTTCCTTGGTCGCCACCACCATCTCGGCGGCCGCGGAAGGGGTGGCGGCCCGCAGATCGGAGACGAAATCGCAGATCGTGAAGTCGATCTCGTGGCCCACGGCGGAGATCACGGGGATGCCTGATTCCAGGACGGCCCGGGCCAGAAGCTCCTCGTTGAACGGCCAGAGGTCCTCGAGCGACCCGCCTCCCCGGCACACGACGATCACGTCGACCCCTCCCAGGCGGTTGGCGCGCCGCACGGCGGCGGCAATCTCCGCGGCCGCCCCGTCCCCCTGGACGCGCACCGGGTGGATGACGATCCGCACGTTGGCGTAGCGCCGATCCAGGACATGCAGGAAATCGCGCAGGGCGGCGCCGGTCGGGGACGTGATGACCGCGATGCATTGGGGAAGGGCCGGAATGGGGCGCTTCCGCGACGGATCGAAGAGTCCTTCCGCCGCCAGGCGCCGCTTGAGCTGCTCGAATGCCAGCTGCAGCGATCCGCGGCCCGCCGGCTCCATCCACTGGCAGTTGATCTGGAAGGCGCCGCGCGCCTCGTAGAGCGAGATTCGCCCTCTCACGAGCACCTTGAGGCCGTCCTCGAGCCGGAACCGGAGCCCCAGGGCCTGCGTGCGGAACAGGACCGCGGAGATCTGGGAGGTCGCGTCCTTGAGCGTGAAGTAGCAGTGGCCCGAGCCGGGAGAGCGGAGATTGGAAACCTCGCCTTCCACCCAGACGTCGTAGAACGAGGACTCGAGCACGTCGCGCGCCAGCGCGTTGATCTCCGAGACGCCGTAGATGCGGCGCGTCCCGCCGACCGGTTTCAACGGAAGCTGATCCAACGCCGCTCTCCCTCCCCGCTCATTCGGCTCCCGCCGAGCCCGGCAGATCGAGGCGCTGGATTCCCCGCGCCCGGCCGGTGGCCTCGTCCACGTCCACGACCACGGCGCAGAGACGCGGATTCTTGCGCGCGCACGCGAAGCGCACGGGCATCTGCTGCAGGAATCTCCGGATCGCCAGCTCCTTCTCGACGCCGATGACCGAATCGCGCGCGCCGGTCATCCCGGCGTCGGTGATGACCGCGGTGCCCTGGGGCAGCACGCGCTCGTCGGCGGTCTGCACGTGCGTGTGGGTTCCGAGGACCGCCGAGACCCGCCCGTCAAGGTACCATCCCATGGCCACCTTCTCGGACGTGGCCTCCGCGTGGAAGTCGACGAGGATCACGCGAGCCCGGCCGCTGATCTCCGCGAGCACGCGATCCGCCGTCCGGAAAGGGCAATCCAGCGCGTTCATGAACACCCGGCCCATGAGGTTGATCACGGCGACCGGGATCCCGCCCGCGGTGGCTCCCATGTGGACGCCCGTGCCCGGGGCTCCCGGGGGATAGTTGTGCGGGCGCAGGAGATCGCGATGCTCCTCGATATACGGAAGAATCTCGGCCTTGTCCCAGATGTGGTTGCCGCTGGTCATGACGTGCAGGCCGCAGCCCTGCAGCTCCGCCGCCAGGGCCGGAGTCACGCCGAAGCCGTCGGCCGCGTTCTCCACGTTGGCCACGGCGTAATCGATGGAGTGCCGATCGATCAACCGGTCGAGGTGCTCGCGGACCAGGTTGCGGCCCGCCCGGCCGTTCACGTCGCCGATGAACAGGAGATTCATCCGATCACTTGGCGTAGTCGACGGCGCGGACTTCGCGGATCACGTTGACGCGCACTTGGCCGGGATAGTTCATCTCCCGCTCGATTTTCGAGGCGATGTCCTTGGAGAGCCAGATGACGTCGGCGTCCGTGACCTTCTCCGTCTCCACCAGGACCCGAAGCTCCTTGCCGGAACGCATCGCGTAGGCCCGGGCGACCCCCGGGAATCCGCGGGCCACCTCCTCCATGTCCTTCATCCTCTGGATCCAGATGTCCATGTTGTCGCGCCGCATCCCCGGCCGGGAGAGGCTGATCTTCCTCGCCAGGCGGAGCAGGATGGCGTCCAGGGAGGGCTCCGCCTCGCCGGGGTGGAGGCTGCGGATGACCTGGACGACCGCCGCATCCTCGCCGTGGCGCCCGGCGATTTCCGAGGCGAGGATCATCGGCGGCGTGTCGGTGCCGCTTTCGTCCACCATGCCGATCCCGCTGAGCAAGCCCGCCCGCTTCACCGTGTCCGCCGCCACTTCGAATTCGGCCGCCAGGGCGGCCGCCAGCGCGGCGGTCTCGCGGCAATGCTGCAGGAGGTTGTAACCGGAGACGACGAAGAACTTCATCTTGCCGACGAGGCGGGCCAGCATCTCCGGGAGGCTCACGATCCCGAGCTCGAACGCGGCGGTCTCGCCCGATTGGAGCATGATCTGGTCCGTCTCCTCCTTCACCTTCTGAACGACCTCCTCGATGCGACCCGGATGGATCCGCCCGTCCTCGACGAGCCGCTCGATCGACACCTTGGCGATCTCGCGTCGCAGGGGATTGAATCCCGAGAGGATGATGGCGCCGGGGGTGTCGTCCACGATGAGATCGATTCCGGTGGCCATCTCGAGCGCCCGGATGTTCCGTCCCTCGCGGCCGATGATCCGGCCCTTCATCTCGTCGTTCGGGAGCATGACCAAGGAGCAGGCTAAATCCACTATCTGGCCCACGGGAATCCTCTGGAGCCCCCCGGCGACGATGCGCCGCGCCTCGGCGTCGGAGCGCTCGCGCGTCTCCTCCTCGATCCGCTTGAGGGTGATGGCCGCTTCGGAGCGCGCCTGGGATTCCATCTCGCGCATCAGCTCCCGCTTCGCCTGCTGCGCGGTCATGGCCGCCATCCGCTCGAGACGCCCGCGCTGCTCGTCGATCAGAGCCTGCAGCTCCTGCTGCCGGGAGGCGAGGACGGCCTCCCGTTCCGTCAGGGCGTGGTCCCGGGTCTCCATCTCGGTCTGCTTCTGGGACAGCAGCGCGGCCTTGCGCTCCAGCAGGCGCTCCTGCTCCTCCGCCTGGCGCCGGGCGGCCTGCAGGTCGGCCCGCTTGGAGCGCATCTCCTGCTCGAAAAGCTCCTCCGCGGCGTCCGCCTTCTCGCGCGCCTCCAGCTCCAGCTCCTTGAGCCGGATCTCCGCCTGCTTCTCCGCGTCCTCCACGACCGCTCGCGCCCGCTGCTCCGCCTCGCTGCGCTTCCGGCGGATGAACGTCCGGTGGAAGAGATAGTCGACTCCCGCGAGGGCGGCGAACGTGGCGATGATGATCCCGAGGATCAGATCCAACGTCGATCTCCCGACTCCGGACGGGACCGGAGGCTGGGTCGAGGAATTCGTAGGTCCGCGGTTCGGAAGCGTTCGGGGGGTGCGGAGCGGGGCGGAAAAAACCCCCGCTCGGCCGTGAGGAACGGGTTATTTGAACCGGCCTGACCAGCCACGGGACCCTGCTCCCACTTCAGGCATCCTCGCGAGGAGGACGCTCACCGTGGGAAGACCCGGATCCCCGTTCAAATAATGTTGGCTCAAATTCGCCGTCCCTGCACGAACCTCGCAGGGGAATGGAATCCGCTTGCATGCTAGCCCTTCTCCCCCCCCGCGTCAAGGCGTCCGGCCGCCTCGCAGGCCGCCGCTACTTGCGGGCCGAGTCCGCGAGATCGCGGTCCAAGATCTCGACGAGCCGGCCCAGTCTATCGGAAACGATCCGATGATTCTCCTCTTCCGCCGTCCGCAGCTGAAAATGCTCGTCGGCGATGTTCAGGGCGGCCAGGATCGCCACCCTCAAGGAATCGACCGTCGCGGTGTGATCGGAAACCTCGCGCATCTTCCGATCCACGAACGCCGCGAGGTCGGTCAGATAGGACGAGTCTCCGTCCCCGCGCAGGTTGTAGGTTTGTCCGTAAATCTCGACCGGGATCATGCTCGGTGTCTTGTCCATGGAGGGTCTCCGAAAGCCTCCGCCCCCGACCGGGGAGAGGATCAGTTGTCCGCGTGGCCGCCGACCTGGATCTCGTCGATCCCCGAGAAGGTCTCCAGCATCCGGGTGACGCGACCGCGGATCTCCTGCCGTTCCTCCTGGAGGAGCTGGAGCTGCCGCGTGAGATCCTCGTTCCGGCGATTCTCCTCCTGGAGGCGGGAGAGGGTCTCTTCCGATTTTCGGACTTGCTCCCGCGCCTCCTTGAGCTGGGACGCCAACTGCGAATTCTCATGGCGCAGCCCGCGGATGACGTCGCTGACCCGCCGGATCCTTTCTTCGAGCTGTTCGAGTTCTTCCATTTCCGCTGCCAAGGAAGCCTCCTTCAGTTGCCGCGGAGGACGGCGCCGAGCCGGTCCCGCAGCCGTTGGACGATTCGATCCATCATGGCGGCCACCTCCCCGGAGACGAGGGTGCGCTCCGGGGCCTGAAAAACGATATTCACGGCCATGCTCACCTTGCCCTCGGGCACCTGCCGGCCCTGATACAGGTCGAACAGCGTCACCTTCGCGATCGGGGCGCCCTCTACGCTGCGGATGGTCTCCTCCACCTCCGCATACGTATGGCCTCGGTCCAGGATCAGGGCGAGATCGCGCCGGGCGGACGGTGTGCGGGACGAAGAGACGTGCCCGGGAATCCATCCCGCCGCCAGCCCCGCGAAGAACGCGGGGAGGCGAATCTCGGCGGCGACGACGGGATGCTGCGGAGCGAGCCCGGCGAATGCCGAAGCGAGGAGCTCCCCGGCGTGACCGCAGGGCTTCCCGTCGACCTCCAGCACCGCTCCCGTCCCTGGGCGCAGAAACGGACGGTCGGCTCCGCGCCAGACGGTCGCCCCGATGCCCGTCAGGCGGGCGGCCAGGTTCACGGCTCCCGTCAGGTCGAAGACGTCGGGCCCCCGGGACGGCTCGCTCCAGTGGGACGAAGTCCCCTGGCCTCCGCCGATCAGCGCCAGCGTCTCGATCTCCCGGGGCGGATCGCCCGGAGCCCCGGGATGGAAAACCCTGCCCGTCTCGAAAAGCCGGACCTCCTCAGCGCCATGGTTCAAGTTGTGGGCGAGATTCCGGAGAAGTCCCGGAAAGAGGGTGGTCCGGAGATGATCCTGGCCCTCCGTAAGGGGATTCGTGACCCGGACTCCGGGGCCTGCTTCGCCCAGCCGCTCGTTCTCCTCGGCCGAAACGAGACTCAGGTTCAGCGCCTCGGCGAATCCGCAGCGCACCATCGCCTCGCGCACCCTGCCGAGACGTCGCTCCGCCTCGGACCGTCCCTCGGGAAAGACCTGGGCACGGGGCAGGGTGGCCGGGATCTTCTCGTAGCCGTGATGCCGGGCGATCTCTTCGATCAGGTCCTCCTCCAGGGAAAGATCGACGCGGAACGAAGGAGTGGAGACGAGCCAAAGCGAGTCCCGGCTCTTCACGGCGCAGCCGAGGAGCTCGAGGATGCGCCGCATCTCCTCGACCGGAATCTCCACGCCGAGCATCCGGCCGACCCGATCGGGGCGGAAGGCGATCTCGCGCGCAAAGGGCGGGGCGGCCCGCGATTCGAGGCAGGCTGAGAGAATTCGCCCGCCGGCCGTCTCGCGGATCAGTCCGGCGCAGCGGTTCGCCGCCTTGAGCGTGATCTCGATGTCGGCTCCGCGCTCGAACCGGTGCGAGGCGTCGGTGTGGAGCCCCAGCCGCCGCGCGCTCCGGCGCACCGACACGGCGTCGAAATGCGCACTCTCGAGCAGGACCTCGGTCGTGGCCGGTGAAATCTCGGAATCCAGCCCTCCCATGACGCCGGCGACCGCGACGGCGCGCTGTTCGTCGGCGATGACCAGCGTCTCGGGATCGAGCTTCCGGGAGACGCCGTCGAGCGTCGTGAGGGGCTCGCCGGAGCGCGCCCGCCGCACGCGAACCTTCCGCCCCGCGAGACGCTCCAGGTCGAAGGCGTGAAGCGGCTGGCCCATCTCCCACAGGACGTAGTTCGTGGCGTCGACGATCGCGTTGATCGGCTTCTGGCCGATGGCCGCGAGGCGCCGGGACAGCCAGTCGGGGGATGGACCCACTTTCACGCCCCGGATCACGATCGCCGTGTAGCGGCCGCACAGATCCGGCGCTTCGACCTCCAGCGCCGCCCGGCTGGAGGCGGGCGCGGCATCGCGCGGGCCGGTCTCGGCGGAAGGCTCCGCAAGAGGACGCCGGCACGCGACCGACAGCTCCCGGGCCAGGCCGACGTGGTTCATGCAGTCGGGCCGGTTCGTGCTGACGTCGAAATCGAAGACGGTGTCGTCTCCGGCGCGCCCCAGGGAGTCGAGGGGGATTCCCACTTGAGTAAGGCGGATCCCCGCCGCGGCGGGATCTTTCCCCGGATCCACGTACTCCCTCATCCATTCGAGGCTGAACTTCACGGCTGCCTCACCCCGGGAACTGCGCGAGGAAGCGCAGGTCGTTTTCGAACAGCAGCCGGATGTCGTCGATGTTGAACTTGAGCATGGCGATGCGGTCGACTCCCAGGCCGAAAGCGAATCCCGAGACCTGTTCCGGATCGTACCCCACCGTCCGCAGCACGTTGGGATGGACCATTCCCGCGCCCCCCATCTCCAGCCATCCCGTCTGCTTGCACGTCGGGCAGCCCCGTCCCGCGCACGGCGAGCAGGTGATGTCGAACTCGGCCCCCGGCTCCACGAACGGGAAGTAGCTGGGCCGGAATCGGACGTTGGTCTCCGGGCGGAATATCCGCCGGGCGAACGTGAGGACCGTCCCCTTGAGATCGGCGAAAGTGATCCCTTCGGCGACCGCCAGGCCCTCGACCTGGTGGAACATGGGGGAGTGGCTGACGTCGGAATCGCGGCGGTAGACTTTTCCCAGGGCGATGATCTTCACCGGCGGCCGGCGCGCCTGCATCGTCCGGATCTGGACCGGAGAGGTGTGCGTGCGCAGGAGGAGATCGCCTTCCAGATAGAAGGTGTCCTGCGTGTCCCGGGCGGGATGATCGGGAGGGAAGTTCAGCGCCACGAAGTTGTAGAAATCGGTCTCCACCTCGGGGCCCTCGGCCAGGCAGTAACCCATCTCCAGGAAGATATCCTCGATCTCGCGCCGCACCTGGGTGACGGGGTGGAGCGCCCCGAGCCTCGGCGTCCTCCCCGGAAGCGAAACGTCGAGGCGATCCCGCCGCACCGGCGCGCCGAGCGATTTCTCGGCTTCCTCCAGGCGCGCTTCGATGTGGGTTTTCAGCGCGTTCAGGGAGCTTCCGAGGGCGGGACGCTCGCCCGGAGCGGCGTCCTTCAAGGAGCGGAGGAGCAGAGAGAGCTCTCCCCCTTTCCGGCTGAGGTAGGCGGTCCGGATTCTTTCGATGGCCTCCGCTTCGGTCGCGGCGGAGATCTCCGAGTCGAAGCGCTCCCGGAGAGACTGAAGGCGATCCTTCATGGCCGGCCTCGGGTTCTCATCTCGCTTCCCGGAGCGCTCCGCGCGCGGCGGGGGACAGCGAGGCTAACGGGCCAGGGCTTTCTTCGCCACGCTCGCGACCTCGGCGAAGCCCTGGGGATCGGCCACGGCCAGCTCGGCCAGAATCTTGCGGTCCAGCCCCACGTTGGCCTTCTTCAGGCCGGCCATCAGGTGGCTGTAGGAAATCTCCTGGGTCCGGGCGGCGGCGTTGATGCGGGTGATCCAGAGCTTGCGGAAATCCCGCTTCTTCCGCTTCCGGTCCTTGTAGGCCGAGAGGAGCGATTTCTCGACGGCCAGCTTCGCGATGCGATGCAGGCGTCCCTTGGCTCCATAAAAGCCCTTCGCGAGCTTGAGTATCTTCTTGCGCTTCTGGCGTCGCTTGGTACCGCGCTTTACCCTGGGCATCGGGTCGTCTCCTTGGATCGAGTCCGGGAACTATCCGTAGGGAAGCATCCGGCGGATGCGCCGGATATCGGCGGGGCTCACGACGACCTCTTGATCGAGGTGGCGCTTCCGCTTCCGGGGTTTCTTGGTCAGGATGTGCCGCTTGAACGCCTGGGACCTCTTGGCCTTGCCTCCGGCCGTCATCCGGAAGCGCTTCGCGGCGCCTCGGTGCGTTTTCTGCTTCGGCATCGTTTCGTCTCCGCCACCGGGCTCTCCCCGGCTCATGAAGTTCCGCCGCCGGATGGGCCGGTCAGCGCTTCGGGGCCATCATCATGTAAAGGAACGGACCCTCCAGCCGGGGGCCGCTCTCCACGATGGCCACGTCCTCCAGCTCGGCCCGGATCCGATCGAGGATTCGCTGCCCGATTTCCCGATGCTGGTTCTCTCTTCCGCGGAACATCACCGAGACCTTCACCTTGTTCTCCTTGGTGATGAACCGGGAGATGTTGTTTTTCTTGAACTGATAGTCGTGCTCGTCGGTCTTGGGGCGGAACTTCACCTCCTTGACCACGATCACCTTCTGTTTCTTGCGCGACTCCTGGGCCTTCTTGTTCAGCTGGTAGCGGTACTTGCCGAAGTCCATGATGCGGCAAACGGGAGGATTGGCTTCCGGGGCGACCTCCACGAGGTCGAGTCCCTCCTCCTCGGCGGTTTTCAGGGCGACCTCAGGGGTCATGATCCCCAGCTGGGCTCCCGTGGATCCGATGACCCGAATCTCCCGGGCCCGTATTCTCTCGTTCACCCGCGTCTTCTTGTGGATGGACTCACTATCCATTGAAACCCCGATGATGGGACCGGCCCTCCCGGTCCCGAAGTCTGGGCGAGCGCCGGCTCCTCCTCAAGGAGCCAGGGCCCGGGTCGTGGAAAGTTCCAGCATCTCTCCGAGGACTGAGTCGATCGCCCGCGCTCCCTGGTCGCCCCGGGAGCGGATTCGGACGGAGACGTTGCCGGCGGCCGCTTCCTTGTCGCCGATGATGAGCATGTAAGGCACTTTCTGCATTTCCGCGTCGCGAATTTTCGCGCCGATCTTCTCGTTTCGTGGATCCGATTCGGCGCGGATCCCGGCGTCCCGAAGGCGGTCGCGAATCGCGCGGGCCGCGTCGAGGACGCGATCGGTGATCGGCAGCACCACCGCTTGGACCGGGGCCAGCCAGAACGGGAACGCGCCGGCGTAGTGCTCGACGAGGGAGCCGAAGAAGCGCTCCAGCGATCCCAGGACGGCTCGGTGGATCATCACCACGGGGACTTCCTTCGACTCGGAATTCAGGTAATGGATGTCCAGCCGGCCGGGAAGATTGAAGTCGAACTGCACCGTCGGCCCCTGCCAGGCGCGCCCCAGCGCGTCGAGCATCCGGATGTCGATCTTCGGCCCGTAGAAGACCGCTTCGCCGAGCATCCGCCGGTAGGCGAGCCCGCGCTGCTCGAGCGCCCAGACGAGCGCCTTCTCCGCCATGTCCCACCCCGCGGAATCTCCGGCGTATTTTTCCGGCTGGGCGGGATCCCGCAGCGACAGGTCCACTTCGAACTCCCCGTAGCCGAACGTCCGCAGCATGTAGAGGCAGAGATCCAGGGCGCCGAGGACCTCCTGCGGGGCCTGCTCGGGGGTGCAGAAGATGTGGGCGTCGTCCTGGGTGAAGCCGCGGACCCTCATCATCCCGTGGAGAACCCCCGAGCGCTCGTAGCGGTAGACCGTTCCGAGCTCCGCGAGGCGGATCGGCAGATCGCGGTACGAGTGCAGCCGCGACTTGTAGATGAGGGAATGTCCCGGGCAGTTCATCGGCTTCAGGACGTATCCCTCCTCCTCGATCGGGAAGGTGTACATGTTCTCCCGGTAGAACGACAGGTGGCCCGAGCGGTTCCAGAGCTCGTCGCGCGCAATGTGGGGGGTGGTGACCAGCTCGTAACCCCTTCGGCGGTGCTCGACCTTCCAAAAGTCCTCGATAACCTGGCGAACCTGCGTCCCCTTCGGGTGCCAGAAGATGAGCCCGGGGCCCGCGACCTCCTCCACGCTGAAGAGGTCCAGGGCGGGGCCGAGCTTCCGGTGGTCCCGTTTCTTGGCCTCCTCCAGGCGCCGGAGATGCTCCTGGAGATCGGCATCGCGAAAGAACGCGGTGCCGTAGATCCGCTGGAGCATCTGGTTCTCTTCGCTCCCTTTCCAATAGGCCCCGGCGATCGACAGGAGCTTGAACGCCTTGATGCGCCCCGTCGAAGGGAGGTGCGGTCCCCGGCAGAAGTCCAGCCACTCTCCCTGCTGGTAGCAGGACACCGGATCGCCCCCCTTTTCCCGAATCAACTCGACCTTCAGGCTTTCCCCTTTGCTCTGGAAATACCGGATCGCCTCTTCCTTGGGAATCTCCCGGCGATGGATCGGAAGGTCCCTCTGGACGATCTCCTTCATCTTCGACTCGATGCGCTGGAGGTCTTCGGGGGTGAAGGGCCTCTCTTTCTCGAAGTCGTAGTAGAAGCCCCCGTCGATGACCGGCCCGATGCCGACGCGGGCGTCGGGGAAAATCTCCTGCACCGCCTGGGCCAGAAGGTGGGCGGTGCTGTGCCGATAGACCTCGAGCGTCTCCGGCTGGGACGGAGTGAGGATCACCAGGGCGCTGTCCTGGGTGAGGGGCGCGTCGAGATCGACGACCCGATCGTTCACCTTCGCCGCGAGGGCTTCGCGGGCGAGCCGGCTTCCGATCGAGCGCGCGACCTCGAGGACGGGTGTTCCCCGTGGCACGGTCCTCTCGGTTCCGTCAGGCAGCGAGACGCGGATCTCTTCCATCGGACGCTGGGATCTCTTTGCCGACGCCCCGGCCGAGCGGTCCGGACGATCGGCGATTCTCCACGATGAATTCTGGAGCTGGTTTGCGAATGGTAGGCGCGAGCGGATTTGAACCGCTGACCCCTTCCGTGTCAGGGAAGTGCTCTCCCCCTGAGCTACGCGCCTCCAGATCGTCTCTCCACCCGGCGGGCGCCGAGAGAGGCGCCTTGATTGGAGCACCGATAAGTGCTCAGTGTAAACGGGTTGCGAGAGGCCTGTCAACCCTTTCCGTCGGCGGCCTTTCCAGGCCGCCCCCAGCCGCCGTTGCGGCCCCTTGAGCCGTCGGGTATTATAACGGCCCCTGAACCTTCAACCTGGGGTGAGCGCCGAATGCTGATCGTCATGGACAAGGCGGTGACGGACCTCGAGATCGAGGCCGTCGTCAAGAAGATCGAGCGTCTTGGCTACAAGGCCAATCCTATCCCCGGAGCCCAGCGGATCGCCATCGGTATAACTGGAAACCAGAACCCCCTCGATCCCGAAGAGTTCGAATCGATGCCCGGCGTCAAGGAGGCGATCCGCGTCACCAAGCCCTACAAGCTCGTCAGCCGCGAAATGAAGAAGGAGGACAGCGTCGTCTCGGTCCGGGGCCGGGACGTGGGAGGGGCCCGCCTGGCGGTCATCGCCGGACCCTGCGCCGTGGAGACGGAGGATCAGGCGATCGAGATCGGCGAGATCGTCGCCCGGGCCGGCGCCAATTTCTATCGCGGCGGGGCCTACAAGCCGCGGACTTCCCCCTATTCCTTCCAGGGATTGGGCGAAAAGGGCCTGAAGATCCTGGCCAAGGTGCGGGAGGCCACCGGACTGCCCATCGTGACCGAGGCGATGGACACGGAATCGGTCTCCCTGGTCGAGGAGTACGCCGACGTCATCCAGATCGGGGCCCGGAACATGCAGAACTTCTCCCTGCTGAAGCGCGTGGGTAAGTCGCGCCTTCCGGTCTTCCTCAAGCGCGGAATCTCCGCCACGATGGACGAGCTGCTGATGTCGGCCGAGTACGTCGCGGCGGAAGGCAACTACCGCGTCATGCTCTGTGAAAGAGGGGTTCGAACCTTCGCCGACCACGCGCGCAACACGCTGGATCTCTCCGTCGTCCCGGCGGTGAAGCACCTGAGCCACCTCCCGATCCTGGTGGATCCCAGCCACGGCACCGGCCGGCGCGACCGGGTGGCGCCGCTGGCGCGGGCCGCGATCGCCGCGGGGGCCGACGGCATCATGGTGGAGGTCCACAACCACCCCGACAAAGCCCTCTCCGACGGGCCGCAGGCCCTCTATCCCGAGCAATTCGCCGTCCTGGTGGGCGAAATCCGGGCCCTGGCCCCGCTGGTCGCGCGGACCTTCTGACTCGAGAGAAATCTTGATACCGCTGGGGCACCTCCACGTCGATCTCGTCCGCATGGGACGCTTCCGGCTCGACGGGGGGGCGATGTTTGGCGTGGTTCCCCGCGTCCTCTGGGAGCGCGTCAGCCCCCCGGACGAGAAGAACCGGATCGAGCTGGCCATGAACGGCCTGCTGATCCGGGATGGCAAGCGGACGGTTCTCGTGGAGACGGGGATGGGGGACCGCTGGTCTCCGAAGGAGAGGGAGATCTACGCGCTGCGGAACGATCCCGGCCTGGCCGCCGCCTTGGAGAAGCTGCAGGCGCGCGCCGAGTCGGTCGACGCGGTGATCCTCACCCACCTGCATTTCGATCACGCCGGGGGCGCCACCTGCCTGGAGGCCTCGGGGGAGGCGGCGCCGGCCTTTCCGAACGCCACCTATTTCCTCCAGAAGTCGGAATGGAGCTTCGCCCGGGATCTGAACGAAAGGACGCGCGCCAGTTATCGCAAGGACGATTTCGAGCCGCTCGAGCGCGCCGGCCGGTTGCAGCTCGTGGAAGGGGAAATGGAGATATTTCCGGGAGTCAGCGTGGTGCCGCTTCCCGGACATACCCCCGGGCTGCAGGGCGTCCTGATCCGAGGAGGGGGCCGGTCCCTTCTCTATCCCTCGGACATGGTCCCCACCGCCGCGCACCTTCCTTATCCTTACATCATGGGATTCGACGTGTTGCCGCTGACGACGCTGGCGACTCGCAAGGCGATCCTGCCCCGCGCCGCGGCCGAGGGGTGGATCCTCGTTCTGGGGCACGAGGTGGACAACCCCGTGGGCACCCTGATCGAAGAGAAGGGCAGGATGCGCCTGGAACCGGCGGAGGCGGAGCCGTGAGGGAGGGCGTGCTCGTCCTCGAGGACGGCCGGGCCTTTCCCGGCAAGTCGTTCGGCGCCTCCGCCGAGCGGACCGGAGAGGTGGTCTTCAACACCTCGATGACCGGCTACCAGGAGATCCTCACCGATCCTTCGTATCGGGGGCAGATCGTCGTCCTCACCGTGGCCGAGGTGGGGAATTACGGGGTGAACGAGGAGGATCCCCAGTCGGCCGCGATCCAGGCGGAAGGGTTGATTATCCGGAGCCTCACGGCCACCCCGAGCAACTGGCGCGCCCAGAAGGGGCTCGTCGATTACCTCCTGGAAAGCTCGGTCCCGGCCCTGACGGAAGTCGACACGCGCGCCTTGACGCGCCACATTCGATCGCTGGGCGCCATGAAGGGAATCCTCTCCGAGAGGGGCGAAAGCGTCGAGAGCCTCGCCCGGAAAGCCCAGGCCTCGCCCGGCCTCGAGGAGATCGATCTCGTCGGCCGGGTCACCTGTCCCCGCCCCTACCGCTTTTCCACGTTGCCGCCCGACGGGACCGGAACCAGGATCCCGATCCTCGCCTACGATCTGGGCATGAAGCAGAACATCCTGCGCCGGCTGGAGGCGTCCGGATTCGACGTCACGGTCGTTCCCGCCGGCACGGGCGCGGAAGAAGCGCTCGCCTCCGGCGCGCGGGGGATCTTCCTTTCGAACGGACCCGGCGACCCCGCCAGCGCCACCCGGGTCGTCGAAGCGGCGCGGGGGCTGGTGGGCAGGCTTCCGGTCTTCGGCATCTGCCTGGGGCATCAGATCCTCGGCCTGGCGCTCGGCGCGAAGACCTTCAAGCTGAAATTCGGCCATCGCGGAGGAAACCAGCCCGTGAAGGATCTGGCGACCGGAAAGGTCCTCATCACGGCACAAAATCATGGCTACGCCGTCGATCCCGACGGTCTGCCCGCCGGCGCCGAGGTGACGCAGATTAACCTGAACGACGGGACGGTCGAGGGATTTCGCCATCGGGAGATGCCCATCGTCTCGGTCCAGTATCACCCGGAGGCGAGCCCCGGGCCCCAGGACTCCTTCCCGCTCTTCGATACCTTTCGCGCGCTGGTCCTCGCCTTCGAGAAGGAAATCGCCGCGGGCCGGCGTGCGCCAGCTGCCCGGCGATCACAATCTCGCACCCACGGGGAAATTTGACCCCGCCACCTCGCACGAAAATCCGCTCGGATTCCGCGGCACTTGGAATTGCGCGCACGGCGACCCTATATTTCATCGGTGCCGGGGGCGGGCGTCCGGCCGGCAGGGAGGTCGCCATCGATGGGCAAGGAAGACGTCTACATCATTAATGCGGAAGACATTCTGGAGAGCTACTCTCAGGCCGCGGGAACCCGACAGGGTCCGCGGCTGATCGGTGAGGAGGGGGACCGAACCGCCGCGCGGACGCGCCGCGCCCGGGGCAACGCCCGGGCGGTCGTGGCTTCGACCCTTTCCCTCTTCCTGTGCGGGGCCGGGCAAGCCTACAACGGCCAGCCCAAGCTGGGGTTTTTCCTCTTCTTGACGGAGGTCCTGGCGGTGGTCGGCCATTGGTCGGTGATCAAGCTGTGGCCGATGCTCAGGGATGTCGGCTACATCTTCGCCGTGACGGAGTGGGAGATCTTCGTCTTCCTGGCCATCAGCGACTTCCTGATGGTCTTCTTCCTCCTGTACAACGTCGCGCAGGCCTACCACCAAGCGGAGCTGGACGGGAACGCCTTCGAGGGACTGCGCCGGCCGATCCTCGCGGGGATCGCCTCCCTCCTGCTGCCGGGCTGGGGCCAGCTCCTCAACGCCCAGCTCGGAAAGGCCCTCTTCTTCCTCTTTTGCCTGCTGACCGAGGTCTACGTCGTCACGCTTCTGCTGCTCCTCCCGTCGTTCCGATTCCTTGCCGAACTGGATTTGGGAAGGCTCCTTGCCGGGCGGGAAACGAGGATCGCCATGGGGATCGTCTGCTTCGCCGCGCTCATCTGGGCGATGAGCGCCTACGACGCCTACCTCGTGGCGCGCTATCGCAGAGCGCGGTAACTCTTCGCGGTCCTCGCGAAGGAGGCTGTCAGCGCCGGGGGGCGGGGCTTCCCTCGATTTGCCGCCGCACCACGTCGATATCCGGGTTCTCGGGATCCAGGGCGGCGGCCCGGTCGAGCTCCTTCCGCGCCGACTCCAAATCGCCTTGGGCGCGGGCGATCCGTGCCATCAGGACCCGGGCCTCCGCCGTCTCCTTCGACGCCAGGGCTTTCGCCGCCTCCGCTTCCGCCTCGGAGAGCCGGCCGGCGTCCAGCGACAGACTTCCCAGCAAGGCGTGGTATTCACCGGCGTAGGGGGCCGGCTCACCCGAGCTCTTCTTCAGGACGCCCTCCGCTTCGCGGAGCTTGCCCTGCTTGGCCAGGAGCCGGCCGAGCTGGAAGGAGGCTTTCGGGTAGCCCGGAGATTGCTCGAGAGCCTTCCGGAGGAGCGACGGCTGCCGCCCCGAGCCGGAGTCGATCAAGGCGCGAATGTAGTTTTCGTACGCCACCAGCGGGAAATCGCGTCGCGCGCCGGCGTCGTCGGCGGCGGCGGCCAGGTTGTTGCCGGAGATGCCGTCGCTGCGGAACAGCGAATGCGCCAGCGACCGGAGGAGCCTCAGGAGATCCTTGAGGCTCCCGCGCTCCTCCCTCCAGGAGGCGGCACGGTTGGAATCGAGGTTGATGACGCGCGCCGAGACGACGATTTGTCCCTGATCGAGGTTGAACCGTCCCACCACGAGCCGATCGGCGCGCGGGCCGTCCGGATCCGCGGCGAAATGGCGGCCGAGCTTGATCGAGGTGGCGAGCGTCAAGGGGGCCCCGGCCGGGACGGACAGCTCCTCCATGGCGAGAATGCGATCCTCGCGCGCCACGACGGTCTGCCCCGCGAAGAGGTAATAGTCTCCCAGCGACACCGCCATCGCCTCCCGAAGCCAGTCCCGCGACGGATCGGGCGCCCGATCCTCGAACGGCAGAATCAGGTAGGCGTGGTGTCGTGCCTCCGCGGCGGCCGGAAGCGCGACGCCGAGAAGCAGGAGCAGCGCGGCGCCGGCGCGGCGCCCGATCATCCGTTTCTCCGGAGCCGGTCCACTTCCTCAGGCTGGGCGCCCGGCGGCGTCTCGAAGCGTCCGAAGAACATCTTCCCGGCGGTCGTCTGCAGAACGCTGGTCACGACGATGTCCACCGTCTTGCCGATGAGCCGCTTGGCGTTGTCCACGACCACCATCGTCCCGTCGTCCAGGTAGCCGACTCCCTGGTTGGGCTCCTTGCCTTCCTTGATGATGAAGACCTTCATCGCCTCCCCCGGGAGCACGACGGGCTTGAGGGAGTTCGCCAGCTCGTTCACGTTGAGGACTTCCACCCCGCGCAGCTGCGCGACCTTGTTCAGATTGAAGTCGTTGGTGAGGATCTTCGCGTGCGTCTGCTTGGCCAGCTCGATGAGCTTCAGATCCACCTCCTTCACGTCGGGGAAGTCGGCGGCGGTGATCACCACCTTCACGTGGACCCCTTTCTGGATCCTCTGGAGGATGTCCAGTCCCTTGCGGCCGCGGTTCCTCTTCAGGGGATCGGGAGAGTCGGCGATGTACTGCAGCTCGTTGAGGACGAACTGGGGCACCACGAGCCCGCCGTCCAGGAATCCCGTCTCGCACACGTCGGCGATCCGGCCGTCGATGATCACGCTGGTGTCGAGGATCTTGTCCGGAGGGGCCGCTCCCCGGGAGCCGCCACCCCGCAGCGACTCCAAAGTGAAGTGCTCCGCTTTCCGGGCCCCCAGGGCGGCCCCGAGAAAGAGGGCCACGAGAAGATTCCCCGCCCGCAGGAATTCCGCGGGGATCCCGAAGAGGCCGGAGGAGGGGATCACGCGCCACAGGAAGGCCCCGGCGCCCGCTCCGCAGGCCAGCCCCAGCATCGCGCCGGCGAGGATGCGGACTTCGACTCTGCGGGCCAGGAATTCCAGCGCCAGCCCCGTACCGGCGAGGGCCGCCGCCAGCACCGGGCCGCGCAGGCCGGCGGAATCGCCGGAAGGAGGGAAAATCTGGAAGGACAGAACCGCGGCGAAGAGAATGAACAGGACTCGGAGGATCCAGGTCATCGCATTCTTGCTCCCGTCGGGAAAGAATCGAAATAACCGGCGGGATTATAGCAACGATTCGACCGCCTCCGCGAGGGAGCCGACTCCCGTCAGCTCGATCCCCTTCTCGAAAGCCAGATCCCGGAGGTTCGGCTGGGGAAGCAGGCAGCGGCGAAAGCCGAGCCGGGCGGCCTCGCGAATCCGCTCGGACGCCCGTCCCACGGCGCGCACCTCCCCAACGAGCCCGATCTCGCCGAAGACCACGGTGTCGGCGCGGGCGGGGCGGTTCAGCAGCGACGAGGCCAGGGCGCAGGCGATGGGGAGATCGGCGGCCGGCTCGCTCAGGCGCACCCCCCCGGCCACGTTGAGAAAGACATCTTGACCGGAGAACGCCAGGCCGGCCCTCTTCTCCAGCACCGCCAGAAGCAGGGCCGCGCGGCCGGCGTCGAATCCGGTGGCGGCCCGGCGGGGCGAAGGGGAGAGCGCGCTGGCCGCGAGCGCCTGGGTTTCCACGAGCACCGGCACCGTCCCTTCCATCGAGCAGAACACCACCGAGCCCGGCGCGCCGCTGCGCCGCTGCGCCAGGAAGAGCGACGACGGGTTCGCGACCGGCGACAGGCCCCGGTCGGTCATCTCGAAGACTCCCATTTCGCCGGACGGTCCGAACCGGTTCTTCACGGTCCGCAGGATCCGATGGGAGAAGGAGGCGTCGCCCTCGAAGTAGATCACCGTGTCGACGAGATGCTCCAGGGTCTTCGGGCCCGCAAGGTTGCCGTCCTTGGTGACGTGCCCAATCAGGAAGAGCGGCACGCCGCGCTCCTTCGCGAAAAGCAGGAGCCGCGAGGCCGATTCGCGGACCTGGGCGACGCTTCCGGCCGGTGACGGAAGCGTCGCGGCGGAGACGGTCTGGATCGAATCGACGATCAAGGCGCCGGGGAGGATCTCCTCCGCCGCCTCGAGGATGCGCTCCAGGGAGTTCTCGGGAAGGAGCAGGACCTGCTCGGCGGCGAGACCGAGTCGCCCGGCGCGCAGAGCGATCTGGGCGCCCGATTCCTCGCCGGTCGCGTAAAGCACCGGCGTTCCGGCGCGCGCCAGCGCCGCCGCGGCCTGCAGGAGCAGGGTCGACTTCCCGATCCCCGGGTCTCCCCCCACCAGGATCCCCATGCCCGGGACCATCCCGCCTCCCAGCACCCGATCGAGAGGAGCGATCCCCGACACGCGGCGGGCGCCCGGCTCGGATCCGGCCCAGCCTGCCAACGGCCGCGCGGCCGGGCCGGGCCCGGAGCGGCGCGCCGGGGAGGCTTCTCGGAGGGCCCCCTCCTGCAGGCTGTTCCATTCCTGGCAGGCGGGACAACGGCCCAGCCACTTGGGGCTTTCGTTGCCGCAGGATCGACACAAGAAGAGGGAGGCCTTCACGGCCGGCCTCTGGCGAACCGGCTGCGGACCTCTTCCAGCCGCCCGCCGCGGAAGTAGAGTCTCGGCACCCTCCAGCCGATGCCGCACAGGATTTCCCAAGACACGGTGCCGGCCTCGGCGGCCACTTGGTCGGCCCCCTGAAGCTCGCCGCCCTGGCTCCCGATCAGGACCGCCTCGTCCCCCAGCGCCGCTTCGGGGATATCGGTGACGTCCAGCGTGGTGAGGTCCATGCTGATCCGGCCGGCGATTGGAACGCGCCTGCCGCGAACCAGGAAGTGCCCCCGGTTCGAGAGAGAGCGGATGACTCCGTCGTCGTAACCGGCGGCGACCGTGGCGATCCGGCTTTTCCTTCGGGCCACGAACGTCGCCCCGTACCCGACCGCTTCCCCCTCGGGGACTTCCTTGACCAGGACGATCCGGCTCGTCAGCCGGAGGACCGGAGCCAGGGGAATCGCCCGGTTGCGCGGAGAGGGACGGTAGCCGTAAAGCAGCAGCCCGGGACGCACCAGCGTGAGGCCTTCCGGCAGGCGATCCAGCACGGCGGCCGAATTGGCGAGGTGCAGCAGAGGCGGGGCGTAGCCGCGCGATCGGATCAGCCCCACCACCTCGTCGAAGCGCTCTCTCTGCACCCGCGTGAGGGGGTGATCGGGGTCATCGGCGCAGGCGAGGTGGGAGAAGACTCCCTCCAGCGCCAGAGCCGGGGAACGCGCGAGGATCTCCAGCAAGGCTCCGGCAAGCGTCCAGGGAACTCCGAGGCGGCCCATGCCGGTGTCGACCTTCAGATGAAAGGGGGCGGGCCGGCCCGCCCGGGAGGCGGCGGCCTGGAGCGCGGCGATCTGATCCTCCCGGAACAGAGCCGGCGTGACCCGTTCGCGGACCACCGCCTCCATCTGGGCGGGCTCGAGCGGGCCCATCACCAGGATCGGAACCTCGATCCCGGCCCGCCGGAGCTCCTGCGCCTCCTCCAGCAGGGCGACCGCGAGCCGGTCGATTCCCGCCGCGGCGAGCGCGCGCGCCACGGGAACGGCGCCGTGGCCGTAGGCATCCGCCTTCACGACGCCCATCACCGGCAGGCCGCCGGCGCGCGATCGGATGGCGGCCAGATTCGCCTCCAGGGCGTCGAGCGACACTTCCGCCCGGGTCGGCCGCTGCTCCGGAAAGTCGGCGGCGCTCACTCCGGCTGCCAGCCGGGTTCGTCGACCCTCGTCTCGAACTTGGTGTACTGCTTGATGAAGGCCAGGGGAACGAGGCCGATCGGGCCGTTCCGCTGCTTGGCGATGATCAGGTCCGCCTTGCCGCGGTTGTCCTCGGTGGGCTTGTAGACTTCCTCGCGATAGATGAAGAGCACCACGTCGGCGTCCTGCTCGATGGCCCCCGATTCCCGGAGATCCGAAAGCTGCGGGCGGCGGTCCCCGCCGCGCGTCTCCGGCGCCCGGGAGAGCTGCGAGATCGCGATGATCGGTATCTGGAGCTCCTTGGCCAGCTCCTTCAAGGAGCGGGAGATCTCCGAGATCTCCTGCGTGCGGTTCTCCACCCGCCCGCGCCCCCGGATCAGCTGAAGGTAGTCGATGATGAGCATGTCGAGCCCGTGCTCGCTCTTGAGCCGCCTCGCCTTGGCGCGCATCTCCAGCACGCCGATCCCGGCGGTGTCGTCGATGAAGATCGGAGCCGCGGCGAGCCGGGCGAAGGCCTCCGTCAGCTTCTTCCAGTCGTCCTTGGACAGGCGCCCCGTGCGCAGGAGGTGCGCGTCGATCCGGCCGAGGGAGCACAGCATTCGCAGGAAAAGCTGCTCCCGGGACATTTCCAGGGAGAAGAGGCCGATCCGGCGCGCCTCCTTCAGCGCCGCGTTCTGGGCGACGTTCAGGCAGAACGTGGTCTTGCCCATCGCGGGCCGCGCGGCCACGACGATCAGATCCGATTTCTGCAGTCCGGCGGTGTACTCGTCCAGCTTCTCGTAGCCGGTCGCGAGGCCGGTGATCAGGGAGCGGCTTTCGGTGAGCTCCTCGATGACCTTCAGCGACGCTTCGGCGATCGTCCGGATGGGAAGGAATCCGACCGAGAGGGTGTCCTGGGCGATCCGGAAGATCGAGGACTCGGCGCGATCCAGGATTTGCTCCACCTCGTCCTCGGCCCGGTAGCATTCGGTGAGAATTCCCGAGGCCGAGCCGATGAGCCCCCGCAGGATCGCTTTTTCCTTGACGATCCGGGCGTAGTACTCGATGTGCCGGGAGGTCGGGACGCCGTCGGCGAGGGCCGCGATGTAGGCGGGGCCGCCCACCTGCTCGAGCACTCCCGTCCTGGCAAGCTCCTCCTTCAGCGTGATTTCGTCGATTGCGGTGGCGCGCTCCGAGAGCGCCTCCATCACCTTGTAGATCTTGCGGTGGGTGTCCTGGTAGAAATCGCTGTCCTTGAGGATTTCCTGGGCCCGGTTGATCGCCTGGTTCTCGAGCAGGATCGATCCGAGGACCGAGCGCTCGGCGTCGACGCTGTGGGGAAGGTTTTTTTCGAGGGTGATATCGGTCGCCATCGCGGCCCGGGAGCGGCGCGCTGGCGCGCCGCCGAAGAATCAGGATCGGCTCTCCGCAGGAGACGGACTATAACACGGATCGAGAATCGTTGACCCGCTGATTCCCCTATGCTAACTTTCGTCACGGCCGGAGCAGAAAGGACGGTCGCCGCCCTTGCAAAAGGGGGGAGGAAAGTCCGGACTCCGCAGGGCATTGCGCTGGGTAACACCCAGTCCCGGTGACGGGAAGGAAAGTGCCACAGAAAAGATACCGCCGGAGCCGCGTAACGGGCGGCCCTCTCGTGAGAGGCGCCCGGCTTCGGTAAGGGTGAAAAGGTGCGGTAAGAGCGCACCAGTGCTCCGGGTGACTGGAGCAGCTTGGTAAACCCCGCAAGGAGCAAGGCCAAATAGGGAAGCATTCGGGGTGGCCCGCCTCCGCTTCCGGGTAGGCTGCAGGGCTCCGGGGAGACCCGGGGTCCCCGGCGGGAGTAATCCCTCCGGTAGAGGAATGACCGTCGCCCGGCCCTCGGGGCCGGGGACAGAATCCGGCTTATTTTCTGCTCCGGCCGTTTCTTTCGCGCCCTTCCGACACGCGCCCCGCGCGGCGCGCCGGTGCCCATTGGAAACATCCCACGCAGCCAAGCTGAAGGAAGAGATCGTTCGACTCGCCGCGACGCTCTCCGACGATCTGTTCTCGTTCAGCCGGGCCCTTTACGACGATCCGGAGCTGAGCCTTGAGGAGCACCGCGCCGCCGCCCGCCTGGCCGAGCTCTTAAGCGGCGGCGGCTACCAGGTCGAGCGCGGCGTCGCCGGCCTCCCCACCTCCTTCGTCGCCGCGGGCGGCGGCCTCTTGCCGGGTCCGCGGATCGGCATTCTCGCCGAATACGACGCCCTGCCCGGAGTCGGGCACGGCTGTGGACACAACCTGATCGCCGCCTCGGCCCTGGGCGCCGGCCTGATCCTGGGCCGCCTCCGCGAGCGCCTTCCCGGGGAAGTCCGGATCATCGGAACGCCGGCCGAGGAGACCGTCGGCGGCAAGGCGCTGATGGTCCGGGAAGGAGTCTTCCGCGATCTCGACGCCGCCATGATGATCCATCCGGGGACCGAGTTCCGCGTCCACACGACGTCGCTCGCCTGCCAGTCGATTCAAATCGTGTTCGAAGGCAAGGCGTCCCACGCCGTGGCGGCGCCCGATCGCGGCGTGAACGCCCTGGATCCTCTGGTCCAGCTCTACGTGGGAATCGACGCGATGCGCAAAGGGCTCACGCCGGAGGTGCGGATTCCCGGGGTCATCGTGGAGGGCGGCAAGCGCGCCAACATCGTCCCCGATCGGGCGGTCGGTCGCTTCAGCGTTCGCGCCCGCAACCGGACGGCGGTCGGGGCGGTCCTGGATCGGATCGTCCGGATGGCGAACTCCTTGTCGGCGGCCGGCGGGGCGCGGGTCGTCGTGACCCGGATCGATGAAGCCTACGACGAGATGCTCACGAACCGCGTGATGGCGGATCTCTTCAAGGAAAATCTGCGCTCCCTCGGGGTGGAGACGAACGATGCGCCGCGCGAGCGCATGGGATCGCTGGACATGGGGAACGTGAGCCAGGTCGTGCCTTCCCTGCACGCCTACGTGGCCATCGTCCCGGACACGGGCGCCCTGCACACGCGGGAATTCGCGGAGGCCACCGTCTCCGAGAGCGGCCGCCGGGGACTTCTCCTGGCCGCGCAGGCCCTCGCCATGACGGCGGTCGATCTCGTCACGCAGGCCGAAGCGGTTCCCGCGGCGCGCCGGGAGTTCCTCGCGGCCACCGGCCAGGGGGGCGAGTGAAGCCGGTCCTGCCGCCGCCCCTCCCTCCCGGAGGACGGATCGGAGTGGTTGCCCCCGCGGGCCCGATCCGCGCCGACGCGCTGGAGGAAGGGCTGGCCTATCTTCGCGGCCGAGGCTTCGAGGTGGTGGAAGGAAAGCACCTTCGCTGCCGCCATGGCTATCTCGCCGGAACGGACGCCCAGCGCACCGCCGATCTCAACCGGGCCATGGCCGATCCGCGGTTGGACGCGGTGGTGTTCGCGCGCGGCGGTTACGGATGCGGGCGGATTCTGGCGGACCTCGATTTCGCTCCCTTGAGGTCCAGGCCGAAGCTCTTCCTCGGCTATTCCGATCTCACGGCGTTCTACGCTGCCTTGAGACGCGCGACTGGCCTCGCCGGCTTCTACGGTCCGATGGTCCTGAACTTCAACGGCGCCGGAAAGGAGTTCCGGGAATCGTCGCTCTGGTCGGTGCTGAGCCGGAGCGCGGGGTGGAATCAATTCCGCCTGCCGCGCCGCGGGATCCTGCGGGAAGGGCGTTCCGAGGGGATGCTGATCGGAGGGTGTCTGTCGATCCTGGTTTCCCTGTTGGGGACGCCGTTCGATCTCGACACGCGCGGCGCCATCCTGTTCTGGGAGGAGGTCGACGAAGAGCCCTACCGGATCGATCGGATGCTGAACCACCTGCGGTTGGCGGGGAAGCTCGAGAACCTCCGGGGGATGGTCGTCGGCAGGCTGGAGCGCTGCAACCCGAAAGGGAAGACCCCCGGGCTGCCGCTGGCGGAGATCGTGACCGATCATCTGCGCGGGACGCGCTTCCCGGTCGTGCTCGATTTTCCCGCCGGTCACGCCCCCGGCAAGCTCACTCTGCCGCTGGGGCTCCCCGCCCGTCTGGACACCGGCGCCCGGTTGCTCGAAATCCTCACTTGAGAAGCGCGGGGGCCCGCCCGGTCCTTGGGACAGGCTACTCGACCCCGCCACGGCGACGGAGGAGCTCCGAGGCGGCGTCGTGCCCGTTGTCGCGCGCCAGGGTGAGGGCGGTGCGCCCGTCGTCGGTCCGGGAGTTGACCTCGGCCCCCTGGTCGAGCAGAAGCTCCACCATCTTCAAGTTGGCCTGCGCCGCGGCCTGGTGCAGCGGCGTGTATCCCTTTTCCTGCTTGCGATTCGGATCGGCGCCGCGCGCCAGGAGAAGGCGGACGATCTCCAGGGAGATGGCCGGCTGACGGTGGGCGGCCGCGGAGTGGATCGGTCGCAACCGGCTGCCGTTCCTCGACTCGGCGTCGACCTCCGCGCCGCAGTCCAGAAGCAGGCGCGCGACTCCCGGATGCCCGAAGAACGCCGCCAAGTGAAGGGGGGTAAAGCCGTCGGAGGAATAGGCGTTCACCAGGCCCGGCTCGGAGCGCGCGAGCGAAGTCACCTCGCCGAGCGAGCCCAGGGCCGCGGCCTCGAAGACGTCGAGGATCTTGCGCCCGCCGCACAAAAGCTGCGCCAGGTCGTTCCGCCCCAGGTAGACCGCCAGAAGGACCATCGAGACCCCGGCTGGATCCCGCGTCGAGGAGAGGCTCGGATCGGAGCGCAGGAGCGCGGTGACTCGATCCGTGTCCCCGGCTTTGAGAGCGGCGATCATCTCCTCGGAAGTCGTCATGGCCCGCCTAAGGGATCACCCGGAAGGGAATCTCCTGGGTGACGCTTTTCTGCGCGACCTCGTCGGTGACCTTGATGGCCAGCTTGTAATCGCCGTCCACCCAGCCCTTCTGGGTAGCGGTGGGCTTGATGAGCTGGAAGGAGAAGGCGGCGATCTGACTCGTCCGGTTCTTCTCGATCTGGGGCGCGGTGACGGGATGGTAGTCCCCCTTCTGTTTCAGAAGGAAGTCGTATTGGATGGTCAGGTTGGGCTGCCCCGTCGCAGGATCCGTCGCCGCGTTGTAGATTTGATAGTACCAGGCCATGTCGGTTCCCTGCTTGAAGACGCCGTCCAGGGACGGCACGACGCGGAAGGAGCCGAGGTAGAACGGAGCCTTCTTTCCGTCCGTCACGGCCGGCGGGGTCAGGGGTCCTTCCAGCTTCCGGACCAGGGCGACGGTGCTCAGCGCCAAGCCGCCCCCCTCGTATTTCGGAATCTCGATCGATTGTTTCACGACGCCCGCTTTGCCGGTTTCCGGGCTGCGAACTCCCGCGAGCAGGATGTAGCGGCCGGGGTGCAATCCGGCGCCTCCCTGGAACAGCAGGACGGAGCTCGAGGGATCGGCGTTTTCCGTCTCGGCCGGCAGGAAACTGTCGGGCGCCGCGAGGGTGACCGCGCGGACGTCCCCGGATTCCGCGGCGAACCGGGCGAAGCCGAGGAGAGGGGAGCCGGCGTCGGCGCGCGCCACGGCGAGCGTGACGACGGCGAACGAATCTCCCTTCGTGGCCTGGTATACGTCGGTTCGGACCTGGAGGGGGATCGCGGTGGGCAGCAGGTCGCTTCCGGCCAGCGAATCGAGCAGCTTGCTCTCTTCGGTGGCTGCGGCTTCCGGGGGAGGCGCCGACTCGAGCGCGGGGAGGGCCTGGGCGACGGCCGGCGCCGGCGCGAAGATCTCCTTGGCTTTCGGACCGAGCCCGCGAAGGAATTCATTGGAGTTGAAGATCGCCTCGACGTCCTTCTTCCCGAGAAGGAGGATGTTTCCCGCCTCGACCGCGTGGAAGAGGATCTTGAAGGAGGCGGGCGTCACGTGGGGGACGTTCTCGTAGACCCACTCCATGTTCTTGCCGGTGTTCACCTTGGCCGGCATTCCGAGAAGGAGGAAGACCTGTCCGCGGTCGCTGATGGCTCCCGTCTCGGTCGTCTGGATGAAGCGCTTGTTTGCCTCGTCCACCCGCTTCGCGAAGAACTCGAGGTATTCATTGGCCGGCGTGCCGGGGGTCGGGTCCCGGCGTTCCCAGAACTCCTTCACGAACCGCTTGAAGTCTTCGTCGGTTTTTAGCCCCTTGAGCTGCTTTTCCTCTTCGGCGGTCAGGAGGCAGCGCACCGGGCCGTGGGACCATTTCTTCCCGGGTTGATTCCAGTCCGCCGGCTGGATCTCGGCGGCGAAGGAAAGCGTCGCCGCGAGCAAACCGGTCAGAATCGATCCGAACCCTAGACGCTTGACCATGCCGTCCCTCCTCACTGTCCCTGCGCTCCGACCCAGGAATACGGGACGCTCCGCGCGACGGGACGCGACATTATAGGCGTGGCCCGGGCCGGTTGCCAGCCGCCGCTCTTCCCCTCATTGGACGACGAAGGGGACACCGCACGACTCCACCTGGCCGGTGACCCGATCGGAGACGGTCACGGTCAGCAGATACTCTCCCCGATCCCACCCTTGAAGCGGAAAGATGAAGGCATGCGTCGGGGCGGAATTGTCCCTGAGAACGACCGGTTTCCCCTGAGCCACGAAGCGCCCCTGTCTTCTGCGGGAGATGTCGTAGGAGAGATCCAGATGAAGCCGTCCCCCCGGCGCCGCCGGGACGGCATGATAGACCTGGAAATAGAAGCCGAAGTCGCCGCCCACAGGGAAGAAAGGCTCCAGCTTCGGCAGCATCCGCAGCTTCCCGAGAACGAAGCCGCGTCCGCCGGCCGCGGCGGCGGATAAGTCCGGAACCTCTTCGGCAAGAACGGGGCCGGTCAGCCGCAGGAGATCTCCGCTGAAGTCGGGCACGGTGACCCGCTCTCCGACCGCACCGATCCGCGGGCCGACGCGGACCCCGAGGTTCACCTGGTACTCCCCGGCCGGCAGAACCCCCCGGACTTCGTAGAGACGGTGAAAGCGTCCGCCGACGTCCTGCCGCGGCGCCTCCTCCGGCGCGGCATGGGTCGAGGAGAACTGGTAGACCTGGGTCCGGTCGCCCACTTTTTCCAGGCGGCCGAAGATTTCGGCGGCGGCCGACGGGCTCTTGTCCATTTCCTCGGCGGGGATGGCCAGGGTGATGAGGGCGGTCGTGGCGCTTCCGCTTTGGAAGAAATCGAACCGGCTCCTCAAGGGCACGACGCCGAAGAACTGGGTGGTCGTGACCCCCGTCGCCGGTCCAATCGCCTCGTCCCTCTCGAAAAGAGAGGCCCGGCCGAAGCCGAAGAGATCCTCGGCGGCGCCCAGGCCGCCTTCGAATCGATCCGGTCGCGACAGGGGACTGTCCGGCAGATCGTTCCACGGGAGCCCCTCGCCGCCCGCGATGTCCTCTCCGGGGATTCTCTGCCTGCCCGCCTCGGAGCTTCCGAAGCCGGGTTGCTGGCCGGCGCGCAGCGCCATGAGCCCCGCGCCTCCCTCGAGCCGGAAGCCGCCGGGAATTTTTCCGGAAAGCCGGAACTCGCCGGTTTGGTCGCGCAGGAACCTGACGATCCCGTCGCTGTTGCCGCGCGATCCCTTGAGGCTCCGGTAGGTCCAATCCACGGCGCCGCGCTGGCCGGGCCGCAAATCCCCGGTGTCGCGCCGCCGTTGGTTGAAGAACCGGGAGGTCTCCAGCTCGTCGGCCGAGGGGACCGGATAATTGGTGATTTCGTCCGGCGGGCCGAGGACGATGTAGACTCGCCCCCGATCGGTGCGCCACCCGGAAAGGGTCGTTTCGCCGAAGAGCTCGTCCGCCGCGCAGACGCGCTCCCAGAACGACTCTTCCTCCTCGTTGCGGGGCGTGAACGGCGTGGAATCGCGGGCCGCCCAGAAACGGGCGATGAAGGCGGAGCGCTCGGAGACGGAGCCGAAGAATCGGTATTCGCGCGTCTCCTCCTCGGTGAGGGCGTAACGCACCGGACCGGTCCACCAATCGGGGGTCGGTTTGTTCCAGGCCCTCCGCTCCGCCTCCGGCGTCGTGGTGGCGCGGGCCAGACCAAGCCCCGAAGACCACAGCGTCAGCGCGACAAGGACCATTCGCACGGGGAGCTTCGCGTCCGCCAAGGAACCTTGACCCTGTTGGGGTCCCCTCCTACAATGCAATACGCCAAGCCTGATAAGGCCATACTAGAAGTCCTTCTTCTCCCCGTCAATCCTGAGGAAACGCGCCGCGTGAGGACCCTGAAGCTCCGCGTGCAATACCTTGGAACCGCTTATCGAGGCTGGCAGATTCAACCCGATCAGCCCACCGTCCAGGGGTGTCTCGAGACGGCGCTGTCCAGACTGTTCGGGGAGGGGGTGCGGGTTGCGGGGGCGGGACGGACCGACGCCGGCGTCCACGCCCGCGGGCAGGTCGCCAGCTTCCGGATCGTCTCGAGGATTCCCTGCCTGGGAATCCTGCGGGGCGCGAACCATTTTCTTCCCGGGGACATCCGAATCGTCTCGGTGGAGGAGGCTCCCGAAGGATTCCACGCGCGGCATCACGCCGTCCGGAAGGACTACGCCTACCGCTTCTCACAGGCGCCCGTCCTCTCGCCCTTCCTGTCGGCGACCGTCGAGTCGATCCGCGGGAAGCTCGATCTCTCGCGCATGGAGAGCGCAGCGGCGCATTTCCTCGGCCGGCACGACTTCACGGCATTCTGCGGCTCGGAAGGCCGGCGCCGGAACGCCGTCCGCACCGTCGTCGAGGCGCGTTTCGCCTGCGAGCCGGACGAGGTTGCGGTCTTCCGCATCTCGGCGGACGGCTTCCTGCAGTATCTGGTGCGCACGATCGTGGGGACACTGATCGAGGTGGGGCGAGGCCGCATCGCCGCCGAGGCCATCCCTGAAATCCTGGACGCCCGGGATCGAACCCGGGCCGGTCCTACCGCCGCGGCGAAAGGACTGACGCTTGAAAAGGTCCATTTCCCCGCTGGAATGTGAGCGCGGGAGCAGGCGTAAGCTCAACGCGAAGCGGCATTTCGGCGCCTCGGCGTGGTTTGCGGCTCTTCGAGCCGCTGTGGTAGCATGCGAACACTCCCGCATCGGGCGGCTGGGACGATCGCGATCATGATCGACATGGAAGGCTACATTCAGAAGGGATCGGAGGAGGAGCGTCTCCTGCGGGCGATCGATCCCGCGCGCCTGCCGCGCCACGTCGCGATCATCATGGACGGCAACGGGCGCTGGGCCAAGTCGCGAAGCCTGCCGAGGGTCGCCGGCCATCGCGCCGGAATCACCGCGGTCCGCGAGGTCGTGGAGACCGCGGCCCGTCTCGGCCTTCAGGTGCTGACGCTGTACGCCTTTTCGGTGGAGAATTGGAAGCGGCCCCGCCGCGAGATCGACACGCTCATGGAGCTGTTGAAGGAGTTTCTCGCCCGGGAGCTGAACACCTTGAACCGGAACAACATTCGATTCGAGGTGATCGGGCGTTTCCACGAGCTCGGCGAAAGCGTCAAGAAGGAGCTGCGCAAAGGGATCGAGGCCACCCGGGAGAACACCGGGCTGCTCTTCAATATCGCCCTTTCCTACGGAGGCCGGACCGAAATTGTCGACGCCTGCCGGCGGGCGATGGAGGAGAAGGCCAGCGGCGAGGCCTCGTGGACCGAGCTCACGGAGGAAGTGCTGTCGCGCTACCTTTACACGGCCGGGCAGCCCGATCCCGACCTGCTCATCCGCACGAGCGGCGAGCTTCGGGTGAGCAATTTCCTGCTCTGGCAAATCGCCTACGCCGAGATCTGGGTGACGGAGACGCTCTGGCCCGACTTCCGCCGCCGCCAGCTGCTTCAGGCCATCGTCGATTTCCAGAAGCGCGAGCGGCGCTACGGCCGGGTGGTGGAGGAATCGGCTCCGCGCCACGCCCCGGCCAAGATCGGAGCCTGACGCCTTGTCCGCCACCCGGACATGAAACGCGTTCTCTCGGCGGTCGTATTCCTCCCTCTTTTCATCGTCCTGGTCCGCCTTCCGCCCCGTTTCTTCGGGATTCTGATCGCCGCGGCCTGCGTGCTGGGGATCCTGGAGCTCTACCGTCTCGCGGAGCTTCGCGGATTCCACTGCAACCGACCGGCGGGCGCCCTGCTGGCGCTGGCGATCCTCTACTCCTTCTTCGGCGGCTTCCGGCTCCCGCTGGCCGTGCCGCTGTTCGCCGGCCTCGCCGTGGTGCCGATTCTGTCGCTTCTCGGCCGCCGTCCCCTGGGGGAAAGCCTCGGCTCGGATGCGGTGACGGTCTTCTCCGCCCTCTTCCTGTCGACGCTTCTCGGTTACCAGCTCCTCCTGCGAAACCTTGGAGAGGAAGTGGGGCGGGACCTGGTTTTCTTTCTCTATCTGGTGGTGTGGGGCGGGGACGCCGCCGCCTATTACGTCGGCTCGCTGCTCGGCCGGCATCCTCTCTCGCCCCGCGTCAGCCCGCGGAAGACGGTGGAGGGAGCGCTGGCCGGCGCCGCCGGCAGCGTCGTCGCGGCGCTCTCGGCGCGCGCCTGGTTCTTCCAGCCGCTGAGGGCCGCGGACGCCGCGCTGGCCGGTCTTCTCCTGGCCGCCGTCGGCATCCTGGGCGATCTGGTGGAGTCGATGTGGAAGCGCGGCTCGGGCCTCAAGGACAGCGCCTCGCTGGTCCCCGGCCACGGCGGCATGCTGGATCGATGCGACAGCCTTCTCTTCGGCGGGCCGATCCTTTACTATTACTTTCTCTTCTGGCTGCGCTGAGGGAGTCTCGAAGGAATCATGTCGTCCCGGACGCGGATCGCCATTCTCGGATCGACCGGCTCGGTGGGAGTCCAGGCGCTGGACCTGATCTCGCGATTCCCGGACCGCTTCGAAGTGGTGGCCCTGGCGGCGCGGCGGAACGCGGCGCTCCTGGCCGGCCAGGTCGAGCGGTTCCATCCGAGGCTCGCGGTCCTATCCGACGCGAAGAGCTCTCCGGAATGGGTCTCCCGGTGCGCCTCCCTCGGAGTGGAGGCGGCCACGGGGGAAGAAGGCCTCCGGCAGGTCGCCGCGCATCCCGAGGCTGATCGCGTCGTCTGCGCGATCGTCGGCGGGGCGGGCCTCCGGCCCACCTTGGGCGCGATTCAAGCCGGCAAGACCGTCGCCCTGGCGAACAAGGAGACGCTGGTGATGGCCGGAAGCCTGATGCTGCAGGAAGCGCGGCGCAGCGGCGCGCGCCTCCTGCCGGTCGACAGCGAGCACTGCGCCCTGCATCAGTGCCTGAGGGGAGAGAGGACGGACGAAGTCCGCCGGCTCATCCTGACCGCCTCGGGAGGCCCGTTCCGGCTCTCCACGCTGAGCGAGATGGAGGAGGCGGGGCCCGAGCAGGCTCTCCGCCATCCCACCTGGGAGATGGGGCCGAAAATCAGCGTCGACTCCGCCACTCTCATGAACAAGGGCCTCGAGGTGATCGAGGCGCATTGGCTGTTCGGGATCGAGCCGGAGAGGATCGAGGTCCTGCTCCACCCGCAGAGCCTGGTCCATTCGATGGTCGAGATGCAGGACGGCTCGGTCATCTGCCAGATGGGGACTCCCGACATGCGCCTGCCGATCCTCTATGCGCTGACCTATCCCGATCGCTGGGTCTCGCCGCTGCCGGCGCTGGATCTCGCCGCCGCGCCGGCCCTGGAGTTCTCCGCCCCCGATCCCGTCCGGTTTCCCTGCCTGTCGCTGGCCTACCGGGCGCTCGCCGCTGGGGGGACCGCTACCACGGCGCTGAACGCCGCCAACGAGATCGCCGTCGCGGCGTTCCTGGCGCGTCGCGCCCGGCTCCTGGACATCCCGCGGGTGATCGAGAAGGTCCTGGAGAAACACGCGCCGCAACCGGCCGATTCGCTTTCCCCCATCCTCGAAGCCGACCGGGAGTCTCGCCGGCTGGCGGAGGAGATCCTCATGAAAGGCGCCGCCGCATGAGCCATTTCCTGAGCTTCCAGAGCCTGGGCGCCTTCGCCATCGTCCTGGGGATCCTGATCCTCATCCACGAGCTGGGGCACTTCACCGTGGCCAAGCTTCTCGGGATCGACGTGGAGGTGTTCTCCGTCGGCTTCGGCCCGCGGCTGTTCGGCGTGCGCCGCAAGGGGACCGACTACCGGCTCTCGCTGCTGCCGCTCGGGGGGTACGTGAAGATGCGGGGAGAAAACCCCGACGAGTCGCTCGCCGGCGACTCGGGTGAATTCCTGTCCCGCCCGAAGGTTCAGCGCTTGGCGGTCCTCATCATGGGGGCCACGACGAACATCCTGGCGGCGATCGTCCTGATGACGATCGTCTACCGGGCGGGGATTCCGGAGCCCGCCTATCTGACCCAGCCCGCGGTCGTGGGGATCGTCGCCCCCGACTCCCCGGCGTCCAAGGCCGGGATCGAGCCGCGCGATCGGATCGTGAAGCTGGGCACGAAGGCGATCCGGAACTGGGGGGATCTGCTCATGGCGGTGACCCTGAGCCCGGGGCAGGCCACGACGGTGACGGTGGACCGGGCCGGAAAGCCGCTGAACCGGCAGATCGTCCTCGAATCGATCACGGCGTACGAGATCGGGTACGCCGGCATCTTCCCGGTGATGACCGCCCAGATCAAGCAGATCGACGCCGGCTCACCCGCCGCGACGGCGGGGCTGCAGGCCGGGGACCGGATCCTGGCGGTGAACGGCCAGGAGATCAGCCATTTCGAGATGGCGTCGCAGGTCTTGCGGAAGTCGATCGGCGTCCCGGTGCGCCTCACCGTCCAGCGCGGCGGTCGGACCAGCGAGATGACGGTCGTCCCGGCGGGGGACAGCGGCCAGGGCCGCATCGGAATCACCTGGGATCCCTCGACCGACGAGAAGATTCGCCAGTACCCGCTGCCCGGCGCCCTGGCCGCGAGCGTCTCGTGGAACTGGAAGAACGTGGATCTCGTCTTCACGACGCTGCGCAAGCTCTTCACCCGGCAGCTTTCGCTGCGGACCATGTCGGGCCCGATCGACATCTACAAGATCTCGGGGCAGACCTTCCGGGAGGGCTGGAAGCCCTTCCTTCAGTTCATGGCTCTGATCAGCCTTCAGCTGGGCGTGATCAATCTGCTTCCCTTTCCCGTCCTCGACGGCGGTCACATCTTCATCCTCTTCATCGAGGGGCTGATGCGTCGCGATTTGAGCCTCAAGATCAAGGAGCGGCTGATGCAGGTGGGGTTCTACCTCCTTCTCCTGCTGATGGGGACCATCGTCTACCTGGACATCGCCAAGAACTCCAACAATTTCGAGCGGCTCAAGAACTTCTTCCAATGACCGGCGGCCCGGCGCGGCCGCCGGGCGACCTGAGGAGATCCTCGTTGGGGCACCGACCGCTTCTCTTCACTCCGGGCCCGACCGAGGTGCGCCCGGAGATTCTGCAGGCGATGGCCCGCCCCGTCATCTCCCATCGGGGAGCCCCGATGGAGGAGATGGTCCGGGACATCGTCGCCAAGGCGCGCTGCATCTTCATGACCGAGGGGACGATTCTCCTGTCGAGCTCTTCGGCTTCGGGCCTGATGGAGGGCGCGGTGCGCAACTGCATCGCCAGGCGCTCGCTGCATCTCGTCGGCGGCGCGTTCGGCGAGCGGTGGCGGCAGATCGCCGCCGATTGCGGCTTCGATCCCGGCGTGGTGCAGGCCGAGCCCGGATTCGCGATCCGGCCCGAGCGGGTCGAGGAGGCGCTGTCGCGCGGCGACTACGACGCCGTCTGCGTCACCCACAACGAGACCTCCACCGGAGTGACCCACCCGCTCGAGGCGATCGCGCGCGTCGTCCGCGCGCGCCCCGGCGTCCTCCTGATGGTGGACGCCGTCAGCTCGCTGGGCGGCATCCCGGTGGAGGTGGATCGTCTCGGAATCGACGTCTGCTTCGCCTCGGTCCAGAAGGCGCTCGCGCTGCCGCCCGGGTTTGCCCTGGGCGCGGTATCGGAGGCGGCGCTGGAGCGGGCGCGGGCCCGCAAGGGACGCGGCTATTACTTCGATTTCATCCGGCTCGCGGAAGCCTCCGCCAAGGGGATGCCGCTCGCCACTCCCTCGGTGTCCCATCTCTTCGCGCTCCAGGCCCAGTTCGACCACATCCTCGCCGAAGGACTTCCCCGGCGCTTCGCGCGCCACGCGGCGATGGGGGAGCGGGTGCGCCGCTGGGCGAGGGAGAAGTTCGCGGTGCTCGCGGAGCCCGGCTTCGAGTCCGACACCGTGACCTGCGTCGCCAACAGCCGCAAGATCCGGGTGGCCTCCTTCCTGGAGTCCTTGAAGAGCCGCGGGTACCAGATCTCGAACGGCTACGGCACTCTCAAGGAGGCCACCTTCCGCATCGGGCACCTGGGGGAGCACACCCTCGAAGGCGTGGAGGGGCTGCTCGCCGCCATGGACGAGGTCTTGTCCGGATGAGCCAGCGCGTCGTGATCGCCGATCCGGTCGCTCCCGTCTGTGGAGAGATCCTCTCCCGCGCGGGACTGGAGGTGATCGCTCTGGGGCGCTCCGGCGCCGCCTCGCTTCGGGAAGCCATCTCCGGCGCGGCGGGCCTGGTGGTGCGCTCGGAGACGAAGGTCACCGACGAGGTCCTCGCCGCGGCGCCCGCCTTGAAGGTGGTGGGCCGGGCGGGCACCGGGGTCGACAACATCGACGTCGCCGCCGCCACCCGGCGCGGCATCGTGGTGATGAACGCGCCCGGCGAGAACACGATCGCGGCCGCCGAGCACACCCTGTCGCTGATGCTCTCGCTGGCCCGGAATATCCCTCGCGCCGATCGCTCCCTCAAGGCCGGAAAGTGGGATCGCGAGAAGTTCCTGGGCGTCGAGCTCCTCGGCAAGATCCTCGGCGTCGTCGGCCTCGGAAAAGTCGGGCGCGAAGTGGCGGCCCGGGCCCGAGCCTTCGGCATGGAGATTTGCGGCTTCGACCCGTTTCTTCCGGAGGAGGTGGTCGCGCGACTGGGGTTCCAGATGCTCGCGCTTCCCGATCTGATCGCCCGGGCCGACTTCCTGACCGTTCACGTTCCGCTCAACGCCCAGACCCGCCGCCTCATCGGCCCGGCGGAGCTGGGGCGCTGCAAGCCCGGGCTGCGGATCGTCAACTGCGCCCGCGGCGGCATCGTGGACGAGCAGGCGCTGGAGAAGGCTCTGCAGGACGGAAGAGTGGCGGGGGCCGCCCTGGACGTCTTCGAGAAGGAGCCTCCGGGCGAGGATCATCCGCTCGTCCGCCGGGATACGGTGGTGGCTACGCCGCATCTCGGCGCCTCCACCCTCGAGGCCCAGGAGAAAGTGGCGGCCCGCATCGCCGAGCAGATCGTCGCGTATCTGGAGCGCGGCTCGGTGGCCGGGGCGGTGAACGTCGAAGCGATCGACCCGGAGGTCCTGCGCGTCCTCGGCCCCTGGCTGGATCTGGCGGAGCGGCTGGGGCGCCTGCAATCGCGGATGGCGCATCCGGCCGGCGAAGAAGTCACCATCGAGTTCAGCGGAGCCCTGCTCGACCATCCCGTCCCCGCCCTGGTCGCGGCCTTTCTGAAAGGATACCTGCAGGGCATCGTCACGGAGCCCGTGAACCGGGTGAACGCGGCCCTCCTGGCCCGCGAGATCGGCCTGCGGGTGAACGAGGTCCGCTCTTCCGACTCGAGCGATTACAGCTCCCTCATCACCACCCGTCTGCGGACCGGGGAGCGGGTCCGCACGATTGCCGGCACCCTGTTCGGCAAGCGCGATCTCCGGATCGTCCGCCTCGACGACTACGACTTCGACGCGGTCCCGTCGGGCGAGATGCTGATCTGCTCGAACGACGACCGGCCGGGGATGGTGGGGAGCCTGGGGACGATTCTGGGCGAGGCCGGGATCAACATCGCGCAGCTCTCGCTCGGCCGGGACCGCAGCGGCGGCCGGGCCATCGCCATCCTCAATCTGGACAGTCCCGTCGCCCCCGATCTGCTGTCCCGCATCCGCCATCTGAGCGGTATCCTCTGGGCCGAGCAAGTCTCCATCTAAACAAGCCGTTCCGTAACACGCCGTTCACGCGATGTTCCGCCGCCGACCGCCGGAAGCGCCGGCGGGCGTGCCGGCCGGTGCGGCCCCGCCCGCGGCGGAGCCGCGAAACTCCGCGTCCTGCAGGCACTTTCCATCTTTCCTCAAGCTCGGGGCCCGATCCGCGAGGATTGGCACGTCCATTGCCATAAGTTCCGCGGCCGGGACGAAGCGGAATCGACGCTTCCCCGCGAGGAGGCCGACGTGGAGAAATCGCCGTTCAAGCCGAAGGATCTGGAGCTGCTGGTGCTCAAGGCGCTCGCGGGAGAGCGGGTGTCGCTGCTGCTCGGGCGGCGCCGCTACACCCTGACGGTCGATCCCGTCTTCCGGATCGAAGAAGGGGAGGACGGCTTTCTGTATCTCTGCATGGGACTCTCCAGTCTTCGGCGTCGGCTCGGCGTTCTGGCCGAAGGGGGAGAAGCCGGGAAGGGAACGATCGCGGAGCTTGGGGGAGCGCAGAGGTCCCATTAACCGATCGGCTCTCCATCGCTCGGAGGGCCTCTGCGGGGCGCGGAAGGGGGATCGGAAGATCCCCCCTCCCCCAGGGTTTCCATTCAGGAGGTGCCGGGAGAAACAGAATGTCGCGGCGGCGCAGCCGCCTTGAGACCGACCATCTTGAGACCAACATCCAATTCACGGGAGATCGAATCGACATGCAAGCCTTGAATCGTCCCACCGCATGGCTCGTCCTGGCGGCCTTTGTCGTCCTCGCGCTCCTCGCGGCGCCGGCACCCGCGCGGGGAGCCGCCGCTGAAGAGAAGGCGGCGAAGGTCAACCTGAACACCGCCGGGGTCGAGGAGCTGACCGCTCTTCCCGGCATCGGCCCCTCCTACGCCAAGAGGATCGTCGACTTCCGGGAGAAGAACGGCCCCTTCAAGAAACTGGAGGATCTCCTCAACGTGCAGGGGATCGGCGAGAAAACGCTCGACAAGATCAGGGAACGGGTCACCGTTTCCGGAAAGTAGATCCGCCGTGGCGAAGGGCCGGAGGAACGCCTCGACGCGCGCCGGCCCTTCGCCGGGCTTTTCGCTTTTGGAAGCGCTCGTCGTCCTCGCGTTGCTCGGGATCGTGATCGCCGTCTCGGTTCCGTGGGTGGCCGCGGCGGTGGCGCGCGAGCGGCTGCGCGCCGCGGGATTCGAAGTGGCGGTTCTGCTGCGGGGACTCCGGCAGCGCTCGGTCTCCGAGCGGGCCGCGTTCGGACTGAGATTCGTTCGCGCGGGGGAGTCCTGGAGCTATTCGACCTACCGGGACGGGAACGGCAATGGAATTCGGACCGCCGACATTCTCGCGCTCCGCGACCCGCTCTTGCAGGGACCCGAGGATCCCGGGAGCCGCTTCGAGGGAATCCGCTTCGGCCTTCCCGCCGCCCCGGTGCCCGAAATCCCTCCCGGAACGGGATCGATTCCGGACCCGGCGGATCCGGTCAAGTTCGGCGGCAGCGACATCATCGGATTCTCCCCCGCAGGATCGGTCTCCGGCGGGACGCTGTATCTGACCGACGGCCGCCGCGTGCTGGCGGTCGTGGTGTACGGCCCGACGGGACGAATCCGCGTCTTCCGGTTCGACCCGGAGGGAGGCTGGCGCGAGGGTTCTTAGACGCCGGCAGCGGTTTCCCGCGGCGGGCCTCCTACTCGGGGGGGAGCGCAGGAAGGAGAAGCAGCAGATCCTCCAGCCGGTCGAGGAACAAGTCGGGTCGGGAGGAAAGCAGCTCTTCGCGGCTCTCCGATCCCGTGGCGACCGCATAGAAGGGTATCCCGGCGACGCGCGCCGTGTCCCGATCGACGCGCATGTCGCCGACCAGGATCGCCTCGCCGAGGGCGCAGCCCAGATCGGAGAGCGAGCGGAAGACCATTTCGGGCGCCGGCTTCGGAGCGGCGAGATCGGGACCGTAGAGGACGGGAATCCAATGACCGACCCCCAGGTGATCCAGGATCCTCCGGCTGAAGAAGGCCGGCTTGTTGCTGAGGACCGCGAGCCGGTACCCGCGCTCGTGCAGCGTCTTCAAAGTCTTCTCCGCTCCCGGCAACAGAAAGCTCTTCGACAGGGAAATCTCCCGGTACCGGTCGCGGAAGATGCGGACGCCTTCCTCGACGCGCTCGGGACCGACCGCCTCTTCCATGAGGCTCTCCAGACCGTGGCCGACCATCTTGATCACTTCCTCCCGAGGATAGGCCGGAAAGCCGAACGAAGTGCGGGCGGCGTTCAAGCTCTCGGCGATCGCTTCGTAGGAATCGAGGAGAGTCCCATCCAGGTCGAAGAGAACGCAACGAATCAGATCTCACCTCCAGGGCCCGCTCCGGCGGGACCGGGAGGATAGCACCCGGCCCGGAGGGCGGCAATCCGCCGGCCCGGCCCCCGCCTCACTTCCCGCCGCCACCCTGCACCCGATGACCGAACCGGCTCCCGGGGATGCGCCCGACACTCGGCCGTCCCCGGGGGTCCCTCCCCGTGCGGACGGTCCGGCTTCCCTTCTCGGCCCGAGTCGCCGATGCTACAATGAATTTCGATGAGCTCGACTCTCCTCCTTCTCCGAGTGGTGGTGGGGTTGTACGTCCTGGCCGCGGGTTCCGCCTTCGCGGCCACCGTCCTCCGCATCCGTAAGCCGTTCCTCTGGACGCCTCTCCTGGCGCTGGGCGGACTCGTGGCGCACGTCGCCTATCTGGGGATCGAGGGGATCCGTGTCGGAGGCCTTCCGGTGCGCGATTACCGGGACGTCCTTTCGCTCCTTTGCGCGGCGGTGGTCCTCGTCTATCTCGTCTCGTTTGTGCGGACCCGGCTGGAGGTCCTCGGCGTCGTCTTTCTTCCCCTCGTCCTGATCCTCATTTTCATCTCGAATTTTCTGCCGAACGACGTCCTGCCGGTCTCGCGCGACTTCGAGCAAGTCCTGATGACGTTCCACATCTGCATCGCCGTCCTGGGCGCGGCGGCGCTGTGCCTGACGTTCGCCGCGAGCGTGCTCTATCTCGTCCAGGAGCGCGGCCTGAAGGAGAAGCGGCCCGTGCGCTTCGGAGTGAAGCTGCCGTCGCTCGAGAAGTGCGACTCGATCGGCAAGCTCTCGCTGATGTGGGGCTTCCCGTTGCTGACGCTGACGATCGTCACCGGCGGGATCTGGAGCGCGAATTTCCGGAGCCGCTACTGGCTGTGGGAGGGGAAGGAGACGTTCGCCCTGCTGGCCTGGATGATCCTCGGCGTCATCATCACCGCCCGCCTGTTGCGCGGCTGGCGGGGGAAGAAGGTCGCCTACCTCACGATCGTCGCCTTCGCGGCCCTGATCCTGCGCATGATCGGGGTGGCGCTGTGAGGAGGCCGCGGCCGGCTTGAAGCCATGTCCATCATCCTGTTCGGCCTGAACCACCGCACGGCTCCCCTGGAAGTGAGGGAGAAGATGACTTTTCCGGCGTCCACGCTAGAGGAGTCGCTCGGCCGCCTCGCCGGATCGTCCTCCTTGAAGGAGGGGCTCATCCTCTCCACGTGCAACCGCACGGAGGTTCTGGGGCACGCCTCGGACGGGGCGCGCGACGCGGCGGGCGTCGTGCGATCGTTCCTCTCCTCCGAGCGCGGCGTCCCCCCCGAGGAGCTGGATCGCTATTGCTACCGGATGGCAGACCGGGAGGCGGTCCATCACCTTTTCCGGGTCGCCGCCTCGCTCGACTCGATGGTGCTCGGTGAGGCGCAGATCCTGGGACAGGTGAAGGAGGCCTACCAGGCGGCCCTGCGGGCGAAGAGCATCGGCGCGGTCCTGGACCCGCTCCTTCGCAAGGCGCTCGGAGTCGCCAAGAAGATCCGCAGCGAGACCGGCATCGCGCGCCATCCGATCTCCGTCGGGTACGCCGCGGTCACGCTGGCGCGCACGATCTTCGAGGATCTGAGCGGCCGTAAGGTCCTCCTGATCGGCGCCGGCAAGATGAGCGAGCTGGCGGCGCGGCACCTGGTGGAGCGCGGGATCGGCTCGGTGCTGGTGGCCAACCGGAGCTTCCCGCGGGCCGTCGAGCTCGCGGCGAAATTCGCGGGGCAGGCGGTCTCCTTCGATCGAATCCTGGAATACCTGGAGGAGACGGACATCGTCATCTCCTCCACGGCCGCCCCGCACTTCATCGTCCGGTATGAAGAGGTGCAGAAGCTGATCCGCGCCCGGAAGAGCCGGCCCATCTTCTTCATCGACATCGCCGTGCCGCGCGACATCGAGCCCCGCGTCAACACGATCGACAACGTGTTTCTCTACGACCTCGACGATCTCACGGGGGTGGTGAACGCGAACCGCGCCGAGCGGGAGGTCGAGGCGAAGGTGGCGGAGGAGATCGTGCGGCAAGAGGCGGACGCGTTCCACGCCTGGGTCCGGACGCTGGATCTTTCCCCCGTGATTGTGGACGTGCGGCAGCGCCTCGACGATCTCAGGACCTCGGAGATGGAGCGGTTCCGGTCGAGGCTCTCGGGGCTCACGCTCGAGCAGCGGCAGGCCGTCGAGGAGATGACCGACTCCCTGATGAACAAGATCCTCCACCATCCGATCCGCGCCTTGAAGGAATCGGCCCGCACCCATGCCGGCCCGGATCGGGTCCTTTTCTTCCGCGAAGTGTTCGGGATCCAGAAGCGCGCGTCCGGCCCCTCCCCGGCGGGCGAGGCGGCGCCCTCGGAGGCCCCGTCCGCGCCGCCAGACCATGACGATCCCGACGCGACCTGATTCCCCGGAGCCCCTCGTCATCGGCAGCCGGGGAAGCCCCCTGGCGCTCTTTCAGGCCCGTTGGATTCAGGCGCGTCTTGACGAGGCCGGAGCGCGGGCGGAGATCCGGATCGTCAGGACCGGCGGCGATCGATCGCAGTCGACGCTGCTCGCTTCCGGGACGGTCGGGATCTTCGTGCGCGAGATCGAGGAGGAGCTGCTCGCCGGCCGAATCGATCTCGCGGTCCACAGCCTGAAGGATCTTCCCCTGTCGCAGCCCGAGGGCTTGCGGATCGCGGCGGTGCCGGCCCGCGAGGATCCCGCCGACGTCCTGATCCTCCCCGAGGGAAGCTCCCTCGCGGATCTCCCTCACGGCGCCGTCGTCGGCACCGGCAGTCCGAGACGCATCGGCCAGCTTCGGTTTCTGCGACCCGATCTGCGCTTCGAGCCGATTCGCGGCAACGTCGACACGCGCGTGCGCAAGCTCCGGGAAGGGGGAGTCGGGGCGCTGGTCCTGGCCGCGGCGGGGCTGAACCGGCTCGCCATCCAGGACGTCGTCCGATGGCCGCTGCCCTTCGCGATGATGCTTCCGGCCCCCGGGCAGGGAGCGCTCGGAATCGAGATCCGCGCCTCCGACGCGGCGCTGTCCGACTTCCTGCGCGGCGGCCTGGAAGATCCGGCCGCCGCCGCGGCGACCCGGGCGGAGAGGGCTTTCCTCAAGGCCCTCGGGGGAGGCTGTCAGATGCCGGTGGGGGCGCTCGGGGTCGTGGAGGGATCCGAGCTCTTCCTGCAGGGGGCGGTCGCCGCCCCGGACGGATCGCGGGTGCTGCGGGACGAGGAGCGCGGCGCCGCGGAGGGCGCCGAGTCGATCGGCAAGAAGCTGGGAGAACGGATGCTCGCCTCGGGCGCCGCGGATCTGATGGCGCCGGGATCGCGAGAGGCACCATGAGCGCTTCCGGACCGGCGGGACTGCCCTTGTCCGGCCGGCGCATCCTGGTCACCCGCTCTCCCGAGCAGGCGGGCGCGCTTTCCGATCTCCTGCAGGCCTCCGGCGCCGAGGCGGTCGAGATTTCGCTGATTCGCTTCGAGCCGCCCGATTCCTGGGAGCCGGCGGATCGCGCGATCGAGGCTCTGGAAGAGTTCTCCCTGGTCCTGTTCACGAGCGCCAATGCGGTCGACTGCTTCCTGCGCCGGATCGAGGAGCGCGGAGCGGATCCACGCCGGCTGGCTCGGGTCGAGCTGGCGGCCGTCGGGCCAAAAACGGCCGAGCGTCTTCTGCGCCGCGGCTTCGAGGTCAGCCGCCTTCCGGAGAGATTCCAGGCGGAGGGTCTCTTGGAAGCGTTGCGCGGAAGGACGATTCGCGGCGCGCGGATCCTGATCCCGCGGGCGCAGGAGGCCCGGGAGCTTCTGGTCGAGGCGCTCGAGCGGCGCGGGGCGAGCGTGAGCGTGGCGCCGGTCTACCGGACGCGGGCCGCCGAAGAGAATCGGCAAGCGTTGCGGGCGGCGCTCGAGAAGGGGGTCGACATGGTCACCTTCACCGCCTCCTCGACCGTGCTGCATTTCCTCGACCTGGCGGGGCCCAGCCGGGGCGTCCCCGGCGGCTTCCGGGTCGCCTGCATCGGGCCGGTGACCGCCGCATGCGCCCGCTCGCGAGGCCTCGTTCCCGACGTCGTCCCCCCCCGGAGCACGATCCCGGACCTCGCCGACGCGATCGTCGAGTACTACTCGCCCTCCTCCCCCTGAGCCCCGTCCCCGTCGCGCTCACGCCCAATTCACCGGCTCTTCACCGATCCGAAACCTGGCTGCAACGCCGCCAAGCGATCCTCCGGGGAGCCGCCGCGGCTTCGAGATTCCCGGGTGGCCGCGAAATCGGAGGGACCTCTCCATGGCCGGACATTCAACCCTCGACAGTTCATGGGCCCCCTGGTACCTCCGCGCCGTTCGAGACGCCGAGGAGCCGTCCGCCGCATCCGATCGCGAAGCCCAAGCTTCATGGGATCTGGTCCGATCACATCTCTTCTTCGTGGTGCGCGTGGCGAAACAGTACCGCCACCGCGGCCTTCCTCTCGAGGATTTGGTCAGCGAAGGCAATCTCGGCCTCATCGAGGCGGCCCGCCGCTTCGATCCCGATCGCGGGGTGCGCTTCATCAGCTGGTCGGTCTGGTGGATCCGCAAGGCGATGCGCAGCGCGCTCGACCGCCATTCGTCGTTGGTACGGGTTCCCGACCATCTTCTCCGGGACCTCCGGGTCGTCGAGGGGGCGGCGCGCAAGCTCTCGGAGAGGCTTGCGCGCCGGGCCGATCGAGGGGAAATCGCCAGGGAGACCGGCCTCCCGCCGAGCGCCGTGGAGCGCCTTCAGGTCATCGGGGGATCCGACGCCTCGTTGGAGGAATCGGCGGGATTTCGGGAGGGACGGACGCTCGCGGACCGGCTCTCCGCCGATTCGAGGACCGATCCGGAGCAGCTCTTTCTTCGCGGGCAAGAACGGGCGCTGGTGAGCGGCGCCCTGTTCCGTCTCGCGGAGAAGGAGCGCAGAGTCGTCGCCCTGCGGTTCGGCCTCGACGGAGAGGAAGCGCTCACCTTGAAGGAGACCGGCCATCGCCTGGGGCTGTCCCACGAGCGCGTGCGCCAGATTGAGTCCTGCGCCAAGGCGCGGCTCTTACGTATCCTGCTGCGTCAGCGCGCTGGTGGCGATTCGCGGCCCGCTTCGCGCCGTGCGGGAGCCCGCCGGCCGGCGGCTGGTTCTCGCGCGGCTGGCGCCGGCCGGGCGGCCTCGCGGGAACGGGCGCCCGGGCGGTCCGGGCGGTCCGGGGATCGGATGGTGCGGAACTGAACCTCCCGGTCGAAGACTCTTTGAAAAAGATCCGACTTCGCCTGGGCCCCGTGGATCTCGACGTCGACGTTCCGGGCCGAGAACAGCGTCAACCGGACGCGGCGGGGGTCGGCCTCGCCTCGGACCTCCCGGATGCCCAGGGAATGGCGCCGGTCGAGAGCGTCGGCGATCCTTAGCAAGGCGGAGAGCTGGCGGACCATCGTGCGATCGTCACGCTGGAGCTTGGCCCACTCCTCATGCTTCTTCCGGGGGACCGAGCGGCGGTGGTAACGGGCGATCAGGGCGATGATCTCCCGCTCGCGCGGCGTGAATCCGTCCAGGTTCGCGTGGGCGATCAGGTGGTAGCTGTGCTTGTGATGCTGCCGGTAGCTGACGACGTATCCGACGTCGTGCAGGAGGGCCGCGGCCGCCAGGAGGTCCCGTCCTTCGGCGGGAAGCCGGAGCGGCTTCGAAAGCTGGTCGAAGAGAGAGACCGCGATCCGCTGGACCTGCTCGCCATGATCCTGCTCGAAGCGCAGCGACCTGCCGAACGACTCGGCGGCGGAGAGCCGCTGAGGATGGGCCGGTGGAAGACCCGCCCGTCCCGGCACGCGTCCGATCAGGCGGCTCAGGAGGGCGTGTCGAATCCCCCGGGTGCTGACGCGCAGGACGTTCACCTTCAGGTGGAGCATGATCTCGCAGAGGATCGTCACGCCGGCGACGATGATGTCGGCGCGGTCCGGCGCCAGGCCGGGCATCCGCCGTCTTTCGTCGAGAGTGCGCCGCAGCAGCGCGTCCCGCAAGTGGAGGAGCTCGGCCTGCGTCATTTCGAAACCCTGGACGGATCGCCCCGAGAGCCCCTGGCGGGCCATCGCCATCTGCGCCACGGCGGTGGCGGTGCCGCCCGAGGTCACGACGAACTGCGGAGAAGGGTCGGGGGCGATGCGCTGCGCGTCGATCGCCTCGCGGACCGCCTTCCTCAGAGCCTTGAGCTCTTTGCCGCGCGTCGGGTCGGAGCGCAGGTATTCCTCGGTGAGGCCCACGCATCCCAGCTTGAGCGAATAGACCTGCCGGATGTGCCGTCCCAGGGCGAGGATCAGCTCGGTGCTCCCGCCGCCCACGTCGACCACGGCGCAGGGGTGATCTGCCAGGTTGAAGCTTCCGGCCGCGCTCTCGAAGGCGAGGCGAGCCTCCTCGGACCCCGAGATTACGCGAACCCTCAATCCCGTCTCGCTGCGCACCCGATCCAGGAAGGTCTGGCGGTTCGAAGCGTTCCGGATGGCGCTCGTGGCGACGACGGCCACCCTGTGGACGCCGCGCGCCCGGGCGATCTCCGCCATCCTCTTGAGCGCCTTCACGGCGCGCTGAATCGCCGACTCCGAAAGCCGCCCGGCCCGGTTGAGGCCGGAGGCGAGCCGGGCCACTTCGCGCTCGTCGTCCAAGATGCGGTAGGTCCGATTGGGGAGGGTCTCGACCACCAGCGATCGGATGGTGTTGGAGCCGATGTCGATGATCGCGAGCCGGCGCCGCTTCATCGGTCCGGCAAGCCGGCGCCGGCGAAGTCGGCGCGCACGTCGTCGGGCCGGAAGTCACCCAGGACTTTCCGGAACGAGGCGAGCCGGAGGCGCCGATCGCGCGCGATCCGCTCGATCAGCTCCTCGGCGCCGGCCGACGGGATCCTGCGGACCAGCTCCGAGAGAACGTCGAGATCGTGAATCCGTCCCAGCTCCTCCTGGACCTTCCGGGCCGTGGCGATCCCCGGTCGCGCGCCGCGCCAGCCGAGGTCCTCGAGGATCTCCAAGGCGTAGCGATAGCTTTTCACGGCGAGGCGCAGGCGGTGCAGCGCCTCCGCGTCTCCGGTCCGGGCCGGCGGGAGGCGGCCCAGAACTTCCCCCACCCGCAGCTCCAGGACCCGCCTGGCTCGCGGCGCGAGCTCGAATTCGCGCCGGCCGTCGAGGCCGGCCAGAAGGGCGCGGCTCCGCTTGCGCGCCCCGGCGACGGGCACCCCTTGGCGCCCCGTGGCCTTCCGGCGCAAGGCGGCGGTCTCGCTCCGCAGGCGATCCCGGAGCTGGTGGAGCATTCGGGAGGATTCGGGACCCCATTCCGAGCGCAGCAGGCTGACCATCTTGAGCGTCACGTCGGCGTTGCGAATCTCCCCGAGAGCTCGCCGGATGCGGCGCGCCCGGCGCGCCAGGCGGCGGCGGGCCCGCGCCGGCAGGCAGGGCTCGAAGAAGTCGAGCGCCTCCTGCAAGCGGCGGGTCGCGACCCGGAGATCGTGGATCGCGTCCGGATCGGAGCTGGCGCGGACCTTGGCGATCTGCCGCAACACCGTTGCGGAGCGGGAGCCCAGCAACCGCCGCAGCCGGCGGCGGGAGAGGCTGGAGTCGCGCGGCGGAGCGACCGGGGACATGACCTCCTCGAAAAGACCTATCTCGTTCATAGGATACAGGGTTGCGACTCCGGATCGTTAAGGGCCGGCAGCGATATTTTCAGGATTGTCACCGCTTCGTCACTTTTCAGGGCCGGGAGAATCGATTATAGTGGAATTCCTGACCGTAAAACCCCGGAGTCATAATGCCGTCTGGAAAGAGGAGCGCCCTCCGGAAGGGGCGACTCATCGTCGTCGAGGGGATCGACGGCTCGGGGAAGAGCACCCAGATCAAGCTGCTGCAGAAATGGCTGGAAGCCAGAGGCCAGCAGGCCTTCTTCACCGAATGGAACTCCTCGGCGCTCGTCCGCCAGGCCACCAAGCGCGGCAAGAAGAAGAACCTCCTCACCCCGACCACCTTCAGCCTCCTGCACGCCACCGATTTCGCCGATCGCCTCACGTATCACATCATTCCCTATCTGAAGGCCGGCATGACGGTCCTGGCCGATCGCTACGTCTACACCGCGTTCGCGCGCGACATCGCCCGGGGGGTCGACGCCGCCTGGGTGCGCGATCTCTATTCGTTCGCGGTCGAGCCGGACGCCGTCTTCTATTTCAGGGTGCCAATGAACATCGCGGTGGAGCGCATTCTCGGCACCCGGGCGAAGATCAAGTTCTACGAGGCGGGGATGGACCTGGGGCTCAGCCGTGATCCGGTGGAGAGCTTCCGCCTTTTCCAGGGCCGCGTCCTCGCCGAGTACGATCGCATGGCTCCCGAATATCGATTTCAGGTCATCGACGGCACGCGCAGCATCGACAGCCAGCAGCAGAAGGTCCGCGGCATCGTGGCGAGACTCTACGACCAGGCGCCGGAGATGGAGAGACGATGAGATCAATTCGCCCGGGAAAATCATACTTCGCGCACGGCCTCCCTTACACCGACATCGCCCGTCTGAACGGCACGCTCCTCACGCTGGAGGGGACCGACGGAGTCGGCCGCTCCGTCCAGGTGAAGATGCTCAAGGAATGGCTGGAGGTCCAGGGTTACGGGGTGATCGAGACCGGCTGGACCCGCTCGGAGCTGATGTCGGAGACGATCGGCGCGGCCAAGGCGGGCCACAACCTGAACGAGCTTACTTTCAGCCTCCTGTACGCGACCGATTTCGCCGACCGTCTCGAGAAGATCGTCATCCCGGCGCTGCGCTCCGGCTTCGTGGTCATCGCCGACCGCTACATGTACACCGCTTTCGCGCGCAGTGTGGTGCGCGGCGCCGATCCCGCCTGGATCCGCAACGTCTTCGGCTTCGCCCTGGTCCCTGACCTGACGCTATATCTGAAGATAGATGTCGACACGCTGATTCCGCGGATCCTGCGCAGCCGCGGCATGGACTACTGGGAGGCCGGGATGGATCTCCATTTCGGCTCCGATCTGTTCGAGTCCTTCCGCAAGTACCAGTGGCGGCTGATCCGGGAATACAACCGGATGGCGTCCGAGTTCGGCTTCGTGACGGTGAATGCGGCGGTTTCGATGGACGAGATTCAGGCCAGAATCCGGCGCAAAGTACAGGCGCTGCTGGAGCAGCGCAAGATCCAGACCCTCACCGAAGGGATCGAGACGCTGCGGCCCCTCCTCTTCGAGCCGGAGGTTTCGCGCCGGCGTCCAATCCGTGAGAGCCGCGCCTCCCGGGCGGCGCCGGCGGACCACGCTCCCGCCCCCTGACCGGACGCCTCTCTCGCCGGCCTGTCGGTTGTGCAACACCAGTACCCGCGGCCGCGGGGAGCTAGCGCTGCGATCGCGCCGCTCTCTCGACCTGCTCCAGGTAGCTCGCCACCTCCTCGCGCGGCTTGAGCTCCTGGGCCCGCTTTAGCAGCGGCAGCGCTTCCGTGAACTTGGACTGGCGGACCAGAAGCTGGGCGTGCCGGACGCGGGCATCGGCCTCGAATCCCTCCAGACCCTCGGCCCGCTCGAGATAGAAAGCCGCCTTCTCGAACTCCCCCGTCTTCGCGAATTGCTGCGCCAGGAGCATCAGGGCCTCCCCGTCGAGCGGGTTGAGGGCGAGGATCTCCTCGAGGATCTTCGCCGACTCCTGTCCCGATCCGCTCGTCGCGGCAATACGGGCTTGCAGCTTGAGGTTCCGACTTTTCTGCTCGTCCGACAAACTCTCGCCGAACCGTTCCTGAATTCTCGCCAGAATCCGCTTTGCGGCCTCGGTCGCGCCGCGGGCGGATAGGATCTCGGCGGATCGGAGGCCTCGTCCGGCATCGGTTTCACCTTCTTGCTCCAGCGCCCGAAGGTAGGCCCGGGCGGCCAAATCGAGCAGAGACTCGTTGACATAGAGGTCGCCGAGGGTATAGAGCATTTCCGCGTCGGCATGGCCGAGGCGAGTGAGCATCTCGTAGTTTTCGGCCGCCTTGAGCGGCTCCTTCAGGCCCAGGTAGGCGCTCGCCTGCAGCTGCCAGAGGTCGGCCCGGTCGGGATATTTTTCGATCAGCTCGCCACACATTGCAACGGCCTCGGCGAGCTTCTGCTCGCGGAAGAGGCAGCGCACGAGGCCCACCTTCCAGTCCAACGAATCGGGTTGGAGAAGAAGCGCCTGGCGGTAGGCGGACTCCGCCGCCAGGAAATCCTCCTGGGCGGAGTAAGCCTGTCCCAGCAGTCCGTAGCTGAGGGCGTCGCCGCCGCCCAGCTCGATCATCCGCGTGAACGCCTTGATGGCGTCCGCCGTGTTTCCCAAACGCACGCAGACCAGACCGAGGTTCTTGTACGCCCTCAGGAAGCTCGGGAACTTCTCCACCGCTCGCCGGTAGTGCTTCTCGGCCTCGTCGGGCTGATCGAGCTGAAAATGAATGTTCCCCAAGGTGAAATCCAGCAGGGCGCTGGAGGCCGGAGTCGTCGCGGCAGCGAGCTGCTCCGCCGCCTTGGCCAGATTGCCCGAAAGAAGAGGGATGATTTTTTCCAGGACGGCGCGCTCCTCGGGCGAGAGGCGGGGCTCAACCTCGGCGAGGACTCCGTAGGTTCCCAGGAACTGCTTCTGGAATTCCGGGCTTTTCCACGGGTCCTCGCCGGCGAGCGCCGGGACGGCCCCAAGGACGAGCGTTAGCAGGGCGAGCCTTGCCGGGATCCGTCTGAATCGAAGCACGCCTATCCCACCGAAAAGCGCAAGGGAACGCGCATCTTGCACCGGACTTTTTGGCCCCCCTTCACCGCCGGCTCGAACTTCCATTGCCGGACCGCGGCGAGAGCGGGTGGATCGAATTCGGGATTCGAAGACTTCTCCACTTTCGGATCCAGGACCCTTCCTTGCTCATCCACCACGAAAAGAACGTAGACGCTTCCCTCGACCTTCCGGCGGCGCAGCTCGACCGGATAGGACGGCGGAGCCTGGACGAGAGGGCGCGGCTTCTGATCGAGCTCGGCCAGCGCGAAGAGGTCCGGGCCGTTCTCCTTCACGGCCTTTCCCACGCCGCCGATCTGGCCTCCCGAGGCGAGGTCCCCACCCTCGGAGAGAAATCCCGAGGCCCCGCCGGCCGAGGGGTTCATCAAGTCCTCCATGGCGCTCAAGCTGAGGGCGTCCAGGGCAGGAACCGCCGGGCCCGCGTTTTCCAATTTCTCCAGCTCCTTCAAGTCCGGCACTGCTTCATCGCGCTCGAGAGGGGTTTCTGCCTTCGGCTCGTCCGCCGGCGGGTTCTCTTCTTTCTTGGTCTTCGCGTCCTTGGCTTTCGCAGGGTCCTCCGGCGCGAGGAGGTCGACCTCCTGCACCCGGGCCTTCTTGTCGCTGCCCGCGGGCTTGTGGAACAAGAGTCCGCCGAACAGGATCACCGCCAGGTGAAACATCACGGCGGCCAGGAGCCCGAGAATGGTTTTCTTCATTTCTTCTCCGTTGAGATGCCCACTTTGGCGATGCCGATCTTGCGCACCTCGTCCAGCACGGCAACGACGACCCGGAAGTCGGCGCCGGCGTCGCCGTTGATGATCACCTTGGGGTCCTTCTCGCCGGACTTGAAAGTCTGCAGCCGGAACGGGAGCTGCTGGAGCGTGATCTTCTCCTTGTTAAAGAAGACATCCCCTTTGCCGTTCACGCTCAGGGTCAGCGCCTTGCTCTGCTGCGCCGGCTCGACCAGCGCCGCCGCGGAGGAGGCGCCGGGGAGCGCCACCTGGACTCCCTGGTTCTTGGTCATGGAGAGGGAGACCATGACGAAGGTGGCCAGCAGGAAGAAGATGATGTCGATCAGGGGGATGATCTCGATCCGCGCCCGCCGGCCGGCTCCTCCTCCGCCATGCATCGAGGCCTCCTCAGGACGCCACGGCGCTCGGGAGGCTCAGGGTCTCCCGATGCGGCTGGAGGAGAAGCTCCAGGCGCGTGGCGGCGGCGTCGAGCTCGTGACGCGCCCCCTCTACCCGGCTGTTGAGATAGTTGAACGGAATGAGCGCCATGATGGCGATGCCGAGACCGAAGGCGGTGGCGATCAGCGCTTCGGCGATCCCGCCGGTGATGGCGGAGGGAGCGCTGAGCTCCCCGCCGATGAGGGAGAAGGAGCTCATCATCCCCGTGACGGTCCCGAGCAGTCCCAGCAGGGGCGCCAGGGTGATGACCGTGTCCAGGATGGGAATCCCACGGCTCATTCGCTTGATCTCCAGGGACTGCGCCAGCATCAAGGCGTTGGAGATCGATTTCTGCCGGTGCTCGAGGGCGTAGGTCAGGGCGCGGCAGACGAAGTAGCGCGATGCCTTGCCGATGCGCAGCGCCCCCTCGACGTCTCCGGTTTCCACGGCGTCCAGCATCTCCTGCAGCGTGTGCTCGTCCCGGTGGCGGTTCTCGGACATCAGGAAGGCGATGCGCTCCGCGACGGTCCCCAACGCCAGGATCGAAGCGAACAGCAGGGGCCACATGATCGGTCCGCCCTTCAGGAACAGATGAATCAGGCTGGTGCGCTGGATGAGCGCCTTGAGAGCGGCGCCTCGGGTCGGATCCAGGGGCAGGGAGCCCCGCCCTTCGGTAACCACCCGGGCGGCGCCCGCGGTCAGATCTCCGAGGGGACGGACCGCGGGAGTGGAAGAGCCGGTCTGGGCCACGGCGACTCCGGCCGTCTTGCCGTCGCGCGAGGCGAACAGAGCCACCGGTCCGATGAGGGCGAAGCGGCCGTCCTGAAGCGCTCCTTGAGGGTCCACGGCCTTCCCGTCGAAGCGCTCCCCACCGAGCGCCTTCTCCAGGCGCACGATCGACGTTTTGACCACGGCGAGCTTGAGATCGAATTTGTCGGAGACGGAGAGGGAAGCATCGTCGGAGGCGCTTTTCGCGGCCCGGAGAATCGGCTCGTAGCGTTGCAGCTCGCTGGAATGGACCCGCGACTCGAAATTGGCGCGAAATTCCTCGAGGAGGTTCCCGAGGTAGGCGACCTCGTCCTGGCGGAGCTTCAGCTCGGTGCGCCGGTTCGCCAGGTCGAGTGTGCCGGTGTCGGTCTCTCGCGAGACCCGATCGGAATCCCGGCGCAGGTCCGCGAGCCGGGACTCCAGGCGCCCGAGCTCCTTCGAAAGGGGGAGCTTCTCGGCGGCAATGGTTTCCCGCAGCTGGGTCAGCTCCGCCAGGCTAGTTTCCAGATCGCGCTGCGCGTCGGCCCCGAGGCGCTGCATCTCCTGGGGTGCCGCCTGGGCCGGAAGCACGAGGCAGAGCCACGTCATCGCCCCAATCGAGAGCGCCGTAAACCTGGAGCTGCGCGGGATCATTTCACCTCCACCGGCAGCGACACGAACCGGGGACTACTCTTGTTCTGAAGGATTTCCAGGACCTCGTTGACGTCCCGGGCCAGGCGATCGTCCGCCCTCCATGTCCAACCGGCCTCCCCGGGCTTTCCGGTGCCGGCCTCCCCGCGGGCGCTGACGTAATAGGCCTGGGCCAGGCCAACGTAAACGGTCTTCACTTCCGAGGGTTTCCCATCGGAAAGGGCGCGAATCTCGGTCACGACGTTGATCTCGCTGTGGATTCGATTCAGCTCGTTGAGGATTCCCAGCACGTTCTGGAACCGCTCGGCGACCGACACCTTCGCCAGCGCGGGATTCTCGGGCATCCGCTGGAGGAGCGGGGCAAACTTCTCCTGCATCGATTCCGGGACGAAGCGGACCAGCCCCCTCACTCGGGACTCCAAATCCTGCACCTGGCCGCCGAGGTGCCCGGTGATCGCCTTGAGGCCGGCCGCCTCAGAATCGACCTCCCCGCGCGTCTTGAGTGCTTCCCGGCGCTGGTCGCCCGCCTCCCCGAGCTTTTCCTCGGCCGTGGCGATTTCCTTGGTGAGCATGTCGATCCGGGCCGTGAGCATTTCCCGGGCCTGCGCCCAGTCCTTGGTCTCCCGGGAGATGACCTCCCGCGTCTCGACCCATCGGGCCACGATGGCGCGCGTCGATTCCAGGCTGCCCTCCGCCGGCCGGTCCTCGGCAGGCGCCGGGGAAACGCCGGAAAGAGCCGCACCGAGCAGGATCGCCAACACCGATCGCTTCATGCGGCGAGTATCGGGGATCCAGGTCACGAACCGGGTTCGGGAAGGTGACGGTTGGGTTACGAAACGATGTCGTCGCGTCACGGACGGGTTACCACTTGAGGCCGAAGACGAGGGAGTAGGTGGCGCCGGTCTGGTGGACGCTCTTGACCAGGGAATCCTCCTCCGGGGTCCGGAATTCGGTCCGGCGATCGGGGTGGAGGAGATTCTTCGCCTTGAAGGTGACGGAAAGATTCCACGGCTCGCTCAGGATCCTCTGGGTGACGGTCGCGTCGAGAGTCCGGAAGACGGTCTCGAAAGTGCTCGGGACCCCGCCGTCAGAACCCTTGGCGGCTCCCGTGAGGAGCATGTCGCCGACGACGTTGTAGAACACCCCGGCCGAAGAGCCGAGGCGGTCGCTGTCCCAGGTCAGATTGGCATTGAACAGGTACTTCGGCTGTCCCAGAAGGCGTCGCCTCGGCTCGTCCAGATTGAAAGGGGCGAGCGACGCCTGCTCGAAGCTCGGAACTTCGACCTCAGAATGGATGATCGTGAAGTTCGTCCCGATCTCCAGGCCCTCGAGAGGAGGAAGGACTTCCCCCAACGGATAACGGATCTCAAATTCGGCGCCGCGCACCTGGCCGCGCCGGTAGTTCACCGGCTCGACGAAGGTGCGGCCGCCGGCGAAGAAGCTGACCAGCTCGATCGGATCGGTCAGTTGCTTTTCGAACAGGCTCACCGCCAGGACCTCCCCGGGCTGCCGGAACCATTCCCACCGCAGATCGTGGTTGACGATCTGCGTGATCCTCAAGTCCGGATTCCCGACGAATTCGTCTCCGGCGAGAAACTCTTCGGTGGCCAGCGGGGCGAGCTCCCGGAACGTAGGCCTCGCCAGCGTGCGGCTCCAGGAGGCTCTCAGATTCATCTTGGGGGTGAGGGCGTAAACCACCCCGAGCGAGGGAAGCAGCGAGGACTCGTCGATGTCGGTTGCCCCTTCCGCCTGCGGGATCTGGATCACTCCCCGGTCGCCACTGGGCTGGACCTCGATGACGTTGACCACGCCGAACCGGTTCTCCGGCCGGATGGAAAGCCCCGTCGTCTCGAAACGGGCGCCTCCAATGAACTTCAGCTTCGGATGGAGCGGAATCTCCGCCATCGCGTACAAGGCGCCGATATTCTGATCCCCCTGATAGTCGACGTCGTTCTCGTCGTCCGCTTCGAGAACCCAGAGAAGCTGGTCGCGCGCCGCGCAGTTCAGCGCGCTCGGCTTGGAGATCGTTCCCCCCGCGGGGCATCGATTCCCCGCGAGTCCGATCCGATCGGGCCGGAGAAAGAAATCGGTCCACAACTGCTCGCGGGAGGCCGCCACGAACAGCCCCTTCTCCTGGTTGGATCGGGAAGCGGGGTTGTTGCCCGGCTGGCTCGGAAAGACGTAATAGAAGGATTGCTGCGCATAGTTCCGATCGATCCGATCGGCGAACAGGCCGGCTTTCACGAGGCCCTCGTTGCCCGACAGCGTGAAGGGAAATCTCAAGTTGAGGGCGGCTTGCCATCCTTCCTCGTCGATATCGCGGAAGATCCGCCTTGAGTTGTCGGCGTCGGTGCTGTTCGAGGGCTTGCCTCCCGACAAGGTCGATTGATCGAAGGTGTTGCGAAAGAATCGGACGTCGGGCTCGTTCTGGCGGCTGGCGTTGCACGCGGCGACCCAGTCGAATCCGATTCCCTTCCAGGCGGCGTCGGGCCAGTGATGATCGCCGTAGAGCTGCCACGAGCGCAGGGAGCGCTCGGTGTAGTGGAGGCTCTGGTTCTGCTCGACGTTGGTGGTGCCGAGGACCTGGTAGCGCGATTCGTCCTCCGCCGATTGATTGGCGACGATCCGCAGCCCCACCTCGTGCCGCGGCCCCGCGCGGAAGCTGGCGCTTGCCAGGAGGCTCGCCAGGACCTCGTCGACTCCCCGGCTGTCGACGCGAGGCGCGACGGCGACGAGCGGCTGGTCCGGCTCCGAGATCTGATAGCTGTTGTTCTGCCCCCGCTCGTAGAAGTCGTACTTGTGCGATTCGGTGAACGCCCCCAGGACGCCGAGGGTCCGCTCGGAGCCCAGGTCGAAGCGGTTGCCGGCGACCAGCGAGAAGCTGGTGTTCCCGCCGGGCGCTTGGCGATTCACTCCCATCACCGGCTCGAACGACCGCACCATCGCGTCCCATTTCTCGGCGGCCGCCATCTGCGCCGGATTCGGATTGTAGGTGGGATTCGGAAAGGGCGGGAGCTTCTCGTCCGCCTCTTCGGGAAGGTCGCGCTCCGATCCGGCGAAGCCCAGATATCGCGCCCCGCTTCCCGGGTAGGTGAGAAACCGGTCGTTCCCGCTGGCCTTCGTGTTGTATTCCGCGCCCGCCGATCCGGAGAGCAGCGGGCCGTCGGGGACCGATCGGGTCCGGATGTCCACCCCCCCGCCGGTGAAGTCCCCCTGGAGATCGGGAGTGAAGGTCTTGAAGACGGTCACGTCGTCGATCGTCCCGGTGGGGAAGAGATCGATCTGGACCGCGCGCCGCCGGGCGTCGGCGGTCGGCAGGCGCACGCCGTTCAGCGTCGTCCCCGTGTAGCGGTCGCTCAAGCCGCGGATCGTCGCATATTTCCCCTGGACGACCGACGCGCCGACGACGAATTTGAGCGCCCCCGCGACGTCCCCCGCCCCGGTCTTGGCGAGCGTCTCGGCGGAGACGGCGTCCTGCACATTCACGGCGGCGGAGCGCACCTCGAGCAGCCCCGCTTCGCTGTCGGAGAACAGGTCGTCTCCCGTGACGACCAGCTCCTCGAGATCGACCACTTCGGAGACGAGGGCGACCCGGACGTCGCTCACCTGACCGGGAAGGACGATCACCCCCGAGTAAAGGCTCCGCTCGTATCCGTCCTTGGTGATCGACAGGGTGTAAGCGCCGGGGGGGACCGCTGGAAACCGGAACGTGCCGTCCTCGCCGGAGGAGACGGCGAGCTGGAGCTCGAGAATCGTCACCCGCGCCTGGCGCAGCGGGGCGTCATAATCCTTGTCCACGACCAGACCGCGGACCGACCCCGGCGGCCTCTCTTGCGCCGCCAGGCGCGACGCGAGGACGAGGAGACCCAGGAGCAGGCCGAGCCGGGAGAGGAGCCGCCGGTCCCGGAGCCAGGCCTTCGGCATCACCAGGGATCGCGCAGGCCGGCGAGCAGGGCGTCGAGGCGGGCGCGCGTCTTCGTCTCGAGCTCCACACCGTTTCTTCCCATCTGCCGGCAGACGGCGGCCACGGCCAGCGCCCGCGGCCGCGCGTTCTCGAGGCGGGCGGCGTCGTCGAGCGCGCGCTCGTAGAGCCGGCCCGCTTGGACGGCGTCCCCGGCGCGCCGGTAGCTCGAGGCGAGGTTGGCGTAGATCCCCGGCCGATCGATGACCATCGCGTCGCCGACCGCGGACTCCGCCTGCTTGAGAAGCCGGATCGCCTTTTTCGGCTCGCCGAGCTTGGCCCACGCTTCCGCCAGGTTCGAGAGAAGCGCGGCCTGGCCTCCCGAGGCGGAAGAGGAACCCAGCGCCGCCTGGGCCGATCGCAGCGATCTTTCGGCGCGCTCCCGGCGGCCCAGCCGCTGATACTCTTCGGCGAGACTCTCCAGAGCCTCGGCGCGCTTCCAGCCGGCGATCCCCTCGGCCGCCTGCGCTCCGGCGTCCAGCGCCTTCAAGCGATCGGCCTCGGAGAGCTTCTCCTGCCGCGCCACGTCCAGATAGCCGGCCGTCCTCCACCAGGCCATCTCGAAGTCGGAGTTGCCTTGCAACGAGTCGAGCTTCTGGAGCGCCGGGCCGACCTCTCCCCGCGCCGCGTCGCGGGCGGCGAGAGTCGCCGCGGCGCGGCCGGAGTATTGAAGCGGATCCGCGGCGGCGAGATCGGAGCTGATGCCGCTCAACGCGTTTTGATCGCCGAGCGCGGCCAGAGCCGTGCCGATATGGGCGAGGATTCTCGGCCCTTCCCATCCGGTGACTCCCGCCCGGACTTCCTGCGCCTTCGCGACCAGGCTTCGGGCTTCGTCGGTTCGGCCTCGTTTCGCGAGGAGGGTGGCGAGATCGGCGTAGACGGCGCCCCGGCGCCACCCCTCGATCGACTCCGCCCTTTCCCGCGCCTCGTCGAGGGCGCCGGTTCGCATGTACTCGGAAAGCACCAGCTCCTGCGCCTTGGCGCGATCCTTCGGGTCTGTCTCGATCGCCGAGGCGAATCGAAAGGCGTAATTCAACGCGGGAAGGCCTCCGGCCGCCGGCGGCGCAGCGGCGGCAGGCGCGGCGAGGGCGGCGAGGCAGAGAAGGGCAAGGACCGGAGAGCCGGCGCGAAAGGAGAGACGTCGTTGCATCGTATGCGACTCCCGCGACAAAGAGGCCCGGAAGGGCGCCGTCCAGAAAAAGGGGCGGGCGCGCTTGGCGCGCGCCCGGGGAGCGGAGACGTGCCTCCCGAAAGATGAATCCGAACCGTCCGGCGTTACGGGAGGGAGCAACTCAATCCCGTCCGCTCCACTCCATCGCTCCTGAATCCGAGGGTGCCCGAGCCGCAACCGTTCTCCGCCCGGATCACGTAGTAATAGGTCTGCCCGACGGCCGGGTTGCCGGCATCGGTCATCTCGGTGTCCGTGCCGTCGGGATCGAGGCACGTCGCCGAGGAAAAAGTGGCGGAGCTGGTGGAGCGCAGAACGTCGAAGAACTGCACGCCCGTCAGTCCGGGAAGCGTCGGGCGGCTCCAGACGTACGAGCCGGCTCCGGCGGCCGCGACTCCCTGCACTTCGTCGGGCACGACCGAAGAGGTGGCGCTGCATCCCGTGACGTAGCCGAGCCGGCCGAAGTTGGTCCAGGAGGTCGACCAGTTCGTCGATCCGAACGCGCCGCGGTAGGAGACGGGCTCGAAGAAGCCGTCGCTGGGCGCGGTGCGGTTGGTGGTGAGCAGCGGGCTGCCGGGCGCCGGCCTGGGATCGATGGAGACGACGGGGTCGGGCAGGGCGGCCAGGGCGCTGCCG